>NZ_JBHWWZ010000025.1:52766-71951 GCF_042730275.1 Rhodococcus sp. NPDC060086 | reverse complement strand
ATGTGTATAAGAGACAGCAGTTCAACTGACCGAAGGTGGCATTCGGCTTATATTGTTCACACGTTCTGCGTGGCCGCCCACTCGTCGAGCCGACGCTGCGCCTCGGCCGGAGAGACATCCTCGACGCGCGTCATCACGGCCCAGCGGTGTCCGAACGGGTCCAGGACGGAGGCGAAGCGATCGCCGGTGACGAACGTCGACGGTTCCTCGAACACGTGCGCCCCCAGCGACACGGCGCGAGAGAAGGTGGCGTCGACATCCGCGCAGTACAGCACGTAGGAATGGTTGACGTTGTTCGTGCCGTCCGGGGCATGCAGGCCCATCGACGGGTGCGGGTCGCTCAGCTGCAGGCGTCCGTTGCCGAAGTCGAGTTCGGCGTGCATCACGGCACCGTCGGGCCCGTCCATGCGGTCGACGAGTCTCGCACCGAATGCGGCGATGTAGAACTCGATCGCTTTCGCACCGCCGTCGACGACGAGGAACGGCGTCAGAGTGGTGTAGCCCTCGGGAATGGGATTCACGGAATTCGTCATGTTTCCCAGTGTTGGACCTGAGGGCCGTCCCTGTATTGAAGGAACCCGACAGGGTGCGTAGTGGGCAACATGATGCAATAGGTATATCGCACACCACAGCCGGTCGTTGGTGGCCGGGAGAGGATCAGCTATGAGCGGGATCTACAACAATGTCACCGAACTCGTCGGTCGTACCCCGATCGTCAAACTCAACCGACTGACCGAGGGCCTCGGCGCAACTGTCGCCGCCAAGCTCGAGTTCTACAACCCGGCCAACAGCGTCAAGGACCGCATCGGCGTGGCGATCATCGACGCCGCCGAGAAGTCCGGCGAACTGAAGCCCGGCGGCACCATCGTCGAAGGCACCTCCGGCAACACCGGTATCGCGCTCGCGATGGTCGGCGCTGCGCGCGGCTACAAGGTGATCCTGACGATGCCGGAGACGATGTCGACCGAGCGTCGCGTCATGCTCCGCGCCTACGGCGCCGAGATCGTCCTCACGCCGGGTGCCGAGGGCATGGCCGGTGCGGTCGCGAAGGCGAAGGAGATCGTCGAGTCGACCGAGAACGCTGTGTCGGCGAGCCAGTTCGCGAACCCCGCCAACCCGCAGATCCACCACGACACCACCGGTGAAGAGGTCTGGAACGACACCGCAGGCGAGATCGACATCTTCGTCGCGGGCATCGGTACGGGTGGCACACTCACCGGCGTCGGCCGCAACCTCAAGGCCCGCAAGCCCGGCGTGCAGATCGTCGGTGTCGAGCCTGCCGATTCGCCGATCCTCACCGGCGGCAACCCCGGACCCCACAAGATCCAGGGCCTCGGCGCCAACTTCGTTCCCGAGGTCCTCGACCGGGAGATCTACGACGAGATCATCGACGTCCAGTTCGACGACGCCGTGAAGATCGGTCGCGCGCTCGGCACCGACGAGGGCATCCTCGGCGGCGTGTCGGCAGGTGCGAACGTGTGGGCAGCTCTCGAGATCGCCAAGCGTCCGGAGAACGCAGGCAAGCTGATCGTCGTGGTCGTGCCCGACTTCGGCGAGCGCTACATCTCGACGCCGCTGTTCGAGCACATTCGGGACTGATCGTCGCCGTGAGCATTTTCCGTACTCTCCGCGAGGATCTGCAGGCTGCGCGCGGCCATGACCCTGCTGCGCGCAGCGATGTGGAGAACGCGGTCGTCTACTCCGGGTTGCACGCGATCTGGTCGCATCGCATTGCGCACCGGATGTGGGCGGTGCCCGCACTGAAGGGGCCGGCGCGGATCCTGTCGCAGTTCACCCGGTTCCTCACGGGAATCGAGATCCATCCCGGCGCGACGATCGGCCGGCGCTTCTTCATCGACCACGGTATGGGTGTGGTCATCGGGGAAACGGCGGAGGTCGGCGACGACGTCATGCTGTATCACGGTGTGACGCTCGGTGGCCGGTCGCTCGCAAAGGAGAAGCGGCATCCGACGCTCGGTGATCGCGTCACGGTCGGTGCGGGAGCGAAGGTTCTCGGACCGGTCGTGATCGGCGACGACAGCGCGATCGGAGCCAATGCGGTCGTCACGCACGATGTGCCTGCCGATTCGATCGCGACGGGGATCCCCGCGACGGTCCGGTCGCGGAAGAAGCATGAGCCGCTGGTGGATCCGACCACCTACATCGACCCGGCGATGTACATCTGAGCTCGTACGAAAGTGCCTGAAATGACGGTGGGTGTACCGAATATCGGTACACCCACCGTCATTTCGAGCGTCTACTCGGTCACCGACTGGCGAGACTCAGCCCTGGTAGCCGGGCGGGTACAGCACCGACTTGGTCTCGCAGAACGCCTCGAGTCCCTCGGGGCCGTTCTCGCGACCGATGCCGGAGTTCTTGAATCCGCCGAACGGTGAGCCGGGATCGAATGCGTACCAATTGATTCCGTAAGTTCCCGTGCGGACCCGCGATGCGACGTCGAGGCCCTTCTCCACATCGGTGGTGTACACCGAACCGGCGAGGCCGTACTCGGAATCGTTCGCGATCTTGATGGCGTCGTCGACGCTGTCGTACGGCAGCACCGACAGGACCGGCCCGAAGATCTCCTCGCGGGCGATGGTCATCGAGTTGTCGACGTCGGCGAAGACGGTGGGTTCGACGAAGTAGCCCTTGTCGAGACCTGCGGGTCGGCCACCGCCGAGCACGAGGCGCGCGCCCTCGTCGAGACCCTTCTTGATGTAGTCCTCGACGCGGTCGCGCTGCTTGGCGGAGATCAGGGGGCCGAGCTGAGCGGCCTCGTCGGACGGCGGGCCGACGGGGAAGAACGCGGCGGTGGCGACGATCTTCTCGACGACCTCGTCGTAGCGTGAACGCGGTGCGAGGATGCGGGTCTGGCCGACGCAGGCCTGGCCGGTGTTCATCAGGCCGGACATGACGAGCATCGCGATGGTCGAATCGAGGTCGGCGTCGTCGAGGATGATCGCGGCGGACTTGCCGCCGAGTTCGAGCGAGCAACGCTTGAGGTTGCGCGCCGCGATCTGGCCGATGTGCTTGCCGACCGCGGTGGACCCGGTGAAGGTGATCTTGTCGATGTCGGGATGTGAGACGAGATGTTCACCGGTCTCGGCGCCGCCGGGCACGACCGACAGCACACCTTCGGGGAGGCCTGCCTCGGCGAAGATCTCGGCGATCACGTTGACAGCGAGCGGTGATTCGGGTGCGGGTTTGAGGACCACGGTGCAACCGGCGAGCAGTGCGGGACCGAGTTTGTTGGCGCACAGGAACAACGGCACATTCCACGCGATGACTGCGCCGACCACGCCGACGGGTTCGCGGGTGACCCGCGTCCGTCCGAAGGGGCCGTTGCGTTCGTCGACCCACTGGAACGAATCTGCCAGTCCTGCATAGAAGTTCAGTGTCGCCAGCGACGGCGTCATCTGCATCATCTGCACCGACGCGGCGGGCTGCCCCATCTCGGACGAGACGATCTCGGCGATCTGAGCACCGCGTTCCTCGAGGAGCGCCGCGGCTTTGCCGATCACCTGCGCGCGTTCGGCCGGGGTCATGCGCGGCCACGGTCCGTCGTCGAAGGCGGTGCGTGCCGCGGCGACCGCGGCGTCGACGTCCTTCGGTCCGGCGACGGGTACCGAACCGACCCGTTCCTCCGTGGCCGGGGAGAACACCTCGAGCCTCTCGTCGGTCGACGGCGCCACCCATGTGCCGCCGATGAACACCTTGTCGTAGTCGGTCATCATTCACCCCTCGTCAGTTCACGCCGGATCACCCCGACACTAGAACACGTTCCACATTTGCGAAAGGGTGCATCCGTGCCGATGGTGGCGCGGCGGCGCAGTGATGCCCACACTGGAGGATGCCGACCGTCAGGAGCAGACATGGCAGAGAACAATCCGTTCGGGTTCGACCCCGACGACATCGACCGGGTCGTCCGTGAGGCCGGGGAAGAGCTGCGCGATTTCAAGGACCGGATCTTCGCTTTCCTCGAACAACCCATCGCGCCTGCAGGGCCACAGCCACAGCCACAGCAGCAGCCGCGACCCGAGACCACCGGCGACGCGGGGGACGGCGTGTGGGTCGTCTACACGGCGGACGCGGACGGTGTCGCCCGCATCGACCAGGTGTACCCCTCGGAGCTGGACGCGCTCCGCAGTCTCAAGGGCAACGTCGACCCGGCGCGGTCGGCGCGATTCCTGCCGTTCGGGATGAGCGTGAGCGTGCTCGACCGCCCGGCCGAGTGATCCGATGCAGGCCGGCGTCAGCCGTGATGGATGTACGACCGGAGCTGGTCGCGTTCGGCCTGCAGTTCGTCGATCCGGCTCTTGACCACGTCGCCGATACTGACGATCCCCACCAGATGTCCGTCGACCACCACCGGCAGGTGCCGGATGCGTCGCTCGGTCATGGTCTCGGCCAGACTGTCCACGCTGTCGGTGGGCAGGCACGTTGCCACATCGGCCGTCATGACCTCGGATGCTGTGGCGACGAGTATCGACGGCCCCCGCTCGTGGAGCTGCCGGACGATGTCACGCTCGGTGACGATACCGACGACGGCAGTACCGTCGACGACGACCATCGCCCCGATGTTGTGGCGTGCGAAATCCCCGAGCAGCTCACAGACCGTGGCTCCCGGGGGAACCGTCTGCACCGCCGAACCCTTGTTCCGCAAAATTTCGGCAATCCTCATCGGATACCACCGATCCGTCCCACCGGGCCCGTTGGGCTTGTCGAGGTAGCGCTGGTCCAGTCAGGGTAGGTCCTCGGGACCCGTGCGCCGCCGAATGGTTACCTATTCGTGACCCAGCGTGAGTGCGGAGGCTGTGAGCGCGGAGGCACCGGCGAGTGTCCCCAGTGCACCCAGCGAGGCAGGCACGATCCGCAGATCCCGGATGAACCCCAGACGGGCCTGCCGCGCCGCGGATGCCAGCATCGGACGCCACAGCGGCGTCCCCGCTTGCGCGAACCCACCGCCGACGACGGCGAGCGACACGTCCGTCAGTGCCGCTGCCGACGCGATGACCTGACCGAGCGCGGTGCCCGCGCGCTCGAGTGCCGCCGCTGCGACACCGCTTCCTGCCTGCGCATCCGCCGCGAGCGCCGCGCCGTCCCTGCCTCCCCAGCCGCGTGCCCGCGCCCACTTCACCGCGGCGGTCCCGCTGGACACTGTCTCGATGCAGCCCGCTCCGCCGCACGCGCACCTCTCTGAGCCGTACGCCGAGACCATGTGGCCGATGTGCCCGGCGTTTCCGGTGCGGCCGGACACGAGGCGACCACCGAGCACGATGCCCCCGCCGATTCCGGTGCCCAGCACCACCCCGAGCAGATCGTCCGTCCCGCGACCGGCACCGAATCGCTGCTCGGCCAACGTCGCGGCAGCGCCGTCCATCGCCAATGCGACGCGCGCGTTCGGGAACAGGCTGCGCACAGCCTCCACCAGCGGAAATCCTCGCGACCATTCGGGCATGTTGATGGGCGCGACGGTCCCGCCCTGGACATCGACGGGCCCTGCCGACGCGATCCCCACAGCTGTGATCGGTTCGGTATCGGCGACCTCGCGCAGCAGCGCGGCGCAGGTGTCCCACACCGAGGTCGCGGGTACGGGCACGGTCTTCGGCTCGACGGGTGTTCCGTCGTCCGCGACGAATGCCGCAGCGAACTTCGTGCCACCCACGTCGAGAGCCAATGCGGTCATCTCGTGAGATTAGGTGATCAGCGTCGGCGCAGCACGAGCACCAGGTTGCTCACCAGGAACTCTCGTATACCCGGCACCTGAACGAGCGGCCACGCCCACCGCGGGTGATACCGGGGGAATGCGGCGAGCAGTTCACCGTCGGGCGTCGACCGGGCCCAGCGGAGCCCCTCGGTGCAGCCCACGTCGAACAGCGACAGGCCGTAGCGGTTCTTCGGTTCCTTCCCGTGCTTACGGGCATAGCGCCGTGCTGCGTACTCGCCGCCGAACGCGTGCCACGGACCCGTCTCGTGTCCACCGAACGGCCCCCACCACAGCGTGTACGAGAGCACCATCAGCCCGCCGGGTCGCGTCACCCGCAGCATCTCGTCGGCCATCACCCACGGTTGCGCGACATGTTCGGCGACATTCGACGACACGCACACATCCACCGACCCGGTGCGCAGCGGCAGCGCGAGACCCGACCCGCGGATCGCGCCACCGACCTGCAGTCCCGCCGCGTGCATCTCGGACGGGTCCGGCTCGATCGGCACATACCGCGACCCCGCCTCGTCGAAGGCGTCGGCGAAGTAGCCGGGCCCACCTCCGACGTCGACGACGGTGGTGCCCGCAAGAGAATCCCCGGTCAACCCCGTGTAGAGATCACCGACGAGGTCGACGGTGTCGCGGGCGAGACCGCCGTAGAACCTGTCGGGTGCGGTCTGCTCGAAACGGAAACTGCCGAGCAGGCCGATGGAACGCCGCAGGGTGGCGCGACGCTCGAACAGTCGGGTCACACGGGGATCGGACGTGGTCGTGAATGGCACGTCGAACCACAGTAGTGCCCGGCCGCGACTCCGTCGTGCTCGTGCTCCACCTCGCGCACCCGCTACTGTGTCCGTGACATCCATCGCGTCCGACACGGACGTGTGCGCTACCACCGGGGGGTTATCCGCGTGCGGGAGGTTCTGCTGCTCTGTTGGCGCGATAGCGGGCACCCGCAAGGAGGTGGCAGCGAGCGCTATCTCGAGCAGGTCGGTGCGCAACTCGCCGCCCGCGGCATCAAGGTCACGCTGCGCACCGCGTCGTACCCCGGGGCGAGTAAGCGCGACAGCATCGACGGTATCGACGTGAGCCGAGGTGGTGGCCGTCTCGGTGTGTACCCTCGAGCGCTCGCCGCGATCGCCGCCGGACGTCTCGGATTCGGCCCGTTGAAGGGCATCCGCCCCGACGCCGTCATCGACACCCAGAACGGCATCCCGTTCTTCTCCCGATTCGTTGCCGGCGCCCCCGTCACCGTGCTCGTGCACCATTGCCACCGCGAGCAGTGGCCCGTCGCGGGCCGCGCGATGGCGAAACTGGGCTGGTGGATCGAATCCACGGTGTCGCCGCGGGTGCATCGCCGCAACCAGTACCTGACGGTGTCGCTGCCGTCGTCGGACGAACTGCGGATGCTCGGCGTCGGCCACGACCGCATCGCGGTGGTCCGTAACGGCGCCGACGACATCCCCACCGGGGTCGCACCCGGCGGTGAGCACACCCGTACCGCGCATCCGAGCGTGTGCGTGCTGTCGCGGCTCGTGCCGCACAAGCAGATCGAGGATGCACTCGGCGCGGTTGCAGCGTTGCGTGGCCGCATCCCCGGTCTGCACCTCGACGTCGTCGGTGGCGGCTGGTGGGAACAGAACCTGCGCGACGTCGCTGCAGATCTGGGCATCGAGGATGCCGTCACCTTCCACGGCCACGTCTCGGAAGACCGCAAGCACGAGGTGCTGGCGCGGTCCTGGTTGCACGTGATGCCCTCCCGCAAGGAAGGCTGGGGACTCGCAGTGATCGAGGCTGCCCAGCACGGTGTCCCGACCATCGGATATCGCAGTTCGAAGGGCCTCACGGACTCGATCGTGGACGGCGTCACCGGAGTCCTCGTCGACTCCGCCGACGACCTCACCGCCGCGGTCGCCGAACTGCTCGGTGATGCCGAGCGTCGCACCGAGCTGGGCGACAAGGCCCGGATCAGGGCTGGTGAGTTCTCTTGGGAGGCAACCGGTACCGGTGTGTTCGAGGTGCTGACCAGCGTCGCGTCGGGTCAGCGGGCGTCAGGTCTGTTTCCCCGGATTGCGGCGGAAGGAAGCAGCGACGGCGCGGAGCAGCTCCGATATGCGGGCATGTAGGCGGGTTCCGAGCATGCCGATTGCTCCGGCCGCGACCACCAGCACCAGCAGCACGTGCGCGAGGATCGCCACGGTCCGGTCCGGCGTCTCCCGCACCCACGCGCCGTCGACCTGATACAGCGTCAGGTCGTTGTCGCCGTAGACCTGGGTGAGCATGTCGAGGGTCTCCTCCGACAGGCCGTCGTCTCCGGGGGTGCCGTGCTCGACGAGGACCCACCCGACGCCCCGGGCCGCCAGCTCGGAGGGATCCGCGCCGCCGAGCAGGAGCTGTTCGACATCGACGGCACGACTCCCTTCACCACCGACCGCGCCGCCTTCGACGATGAGGGTGCCGGTCTGCAACACGTCGGCGCGCACCATGCGGGGCGTGGGGTCGAGGACCGGCACCGGGCCGGAATACTCGAACCGGCGGAACATGCCCGCGGGCAGCACCGCGACGTCCCCCGCGTCGACGGTGACGATGCTCGCGACCCGCTGCCACCCATCGGGGTACTGGACGGGCCGGACCTGGCCGCCGACACCCCACGCGAGATCGGGAAGCGCACCCACCACTGCGACGATCGACAGCGCCGCCCACGCGATGTCGCTGCGTGCGCGGTCGGGAGTGAAATGACGGCGCAGTGCACCGATTCCGGCGGCTGCGGCCAGTGCATAGAGCGGCATCGCAGGCGCCACCCACTTCTGGGTGTCGCGCAGCAACCCGGCCCCGGGGACGTGCACCATCGCCCACTCCCCGAGCCGCAGACCCGGCGCGGTGGCGCCGAGCACCGGGCCGAGCACCGCGACGACCGCGACGACCGCGAGCGCGACGACCACCGGGTGCCGGCGTCGACGCCACAGCGCGGGCAGCCCGCACGCGACGACCGCGAGCAGCAGAACGGTCCCGACGAGCGCCCACGGTGTCGTGCGCGACTCGGGTACCGCATCGGCATTCCAGATGCCGCCGAGACCGGCGACCGACCCGATCGTGCCCAGCAGCGGCTCCGCGCGGGCCGCGAACGCGCTCACCCCCGCTGGGTCGGCTTCGGTGCCACCGCCGGACAGCGCGGTTGCGACGAGCCACGGCGCCGACACCGCCACGATCAGCGCGACGCCGCCTGCGAGCCGTCCCACCCGCGACACGCGGCCACCGGGCATCGCGAGGACCACGACCGCGGTCGACCCGGCGAGCAGCACACCGGTCGGGGTCAGTCCCGCGACCCCGAGCCAGAATGCGAGTGCCCACCATCCGCCACTCGTATGTCGCCGCACCGCGACTGCCGCGCATACCGCCCACGGCAGTGCGGCGTACCCCGCGAGAAGGCTCCAGTGCCCCTGCAGTAACCGTTCCCCGACGTACGGATTCCAGATCGCGACGGTCACCGCCGTCACCTGCGCGGGCACACCGGAACCGGGTAGCAGGACCGAAACGAGCCGCGCCGCACCGAATCCCGCCGCCCACAGTGACGCGGCGAGGATCGCGGTCACCGCGACACCGCCGTCGACGACGGTCGTCACCCACGCAAGCAACGCATCCTGCGGAACCGCGCGGGCCGCGGCGTCGGACAATCCCAGCGCCGAATCGGTGAGGTACGAGCGGGGCGTGCTCACCGCGTCGCGCAGCAGCAGATAGCCGGGGGAGGTGAACATCGGACCGAGCACGACGACGGTCAAGGCGAGCGACCACAGCGCCGGAACGACCGTCGGCGCGAGAGTCTGCCCGCGTGTCGTCGCGCGATGGCGATGTAAACCTTGCGTGGACATGGCCGCAGACTACGGTGCGCACGGGTGCGAGGATGGGCGGATGCCGCCAGAGAACACGCCGCGCCGCTCCGGAACCGGAACCGCGGTGGCAGGAATGACGATGGTGACCCTCGGTGCCATGACCGCCAACATCGCGTCCTACCTGCTGCATCTGCCTGCGGGACGATGGCTCGGACCCGCAGGGTACGGGGAGTTCGCGAGCCTGCTCGCGGCCCAATTGGTGCTCGCCGTCCCGGCGTTGGCATTGCAGACCGTCATTGCGCGTGAAGCCGTGCACGGAGCGGACACCGCGGTGCTGCGTCGCCTCGGCTACCGATGCGCGTTGATCGCTGCCGTCGTCGCACTGGCCCTTGTGCCGGTGGTGTCGTGGGCGCTGGACACGAGCATCGCGGGCGCGTTCGGGTCGCTGGTGACCGCGCCGCTGCTGGTGCTTCTCGCAACCGAACAGGGACTGCTGCAGGGACGCGCCCGGTTCGCGGCGCTGAGTGTCGTCCTCGCCGCCGCCGGGATCGCGAAGGTCGTCCCCGCCGTCGGGGTGCTTGCCGCGGGGGGCGGCGCGGGTGCGGCATTGCTCGCAGGCGCCGTGGGGACGGGGGTGGTCGCGGTGGCCGCCGCGCTGTTCGTGGGCCGCGGCGAACCCCGACACCCTGCGGGAGGGGCGGACGCTGGGCCCCACATACCTGGCGCTGCGGCGGTGCTGCGCGCGTCGCAGGTCCAACTCGCGTTGATCGCGCTGACGTCGCTAGACCTGCTGCTTGCGCGCATGCTGCTCGATGCCGACTCCGCGGGTCTCTATGCGCTCGGCGCGGTCGCGACGAAGGTCGCGTTCTGGTTGCCCCAGGCCGTGGGGGTGGTGCTGTACCCGCGGATGGCGAACCCGGCGGACTCGGCGTCCGCGGTGCGTTCGGCGCTTGCGGTGCTGGTAGGACTCGGCGCCGCGCTCGTCGCGGCAGCGGCCCTCTGCGCGCCCGTCGTGCCGCTTCTCGTGGGCGACGCCTACGTACCCGTCCAGTCCCTGCTGTGGTTGTTCGCGCTGCAGGGAGCATGCCTCGCGGTGCTGCAGGGTGCGTTGCTGTCTGCGATCGCCGGGGACCGTACCTCTCTGGCAGGTGTCGCGTGGGTGGGTCTCACGGTCGAGGCCGTGCTGATGGCGACGGTCGCGTCGACGATGGAGCAGTTCATCGCGGTGGCCGTCGGAGTCGCCGCCGTCACGGCCGCGGTGGTGTCCGTCCTCGCTGTCCGCGGGGCTTCCGCGGCGGCGAAGACTTCTCGGCTCGACCACGCGAACGCCGCCCCGCACCGTGAGGTGTGAGGCGGCGTTCGTGCGGTGCTGATCAGTCCTGAGTGGGGGGCTTGTTCAGGTCTGTGCGCGGAATTTCCTGCGTCCGGTCGGTCGTCCAGTCACGCTGTTCGGGCTCCTGCGGGAGATCGGAGCGCGGAATGACCTCGGTGCGGTCGTCCGTGTAGTCGCGCGTGTCGGCGGCATGCGCACCACCTGCACCCGCTGCTGCGGCCGAGGCCGGACCGGCGGGAGCCGGGCGGCCCGTCGCGGCGGCACGGCGACCACCGTTTCCGCCACCGCGGAGACCGAGGACGAAGCCGACGATGAGCAGGATGACGCCGATGATCCCGGCGATGAGCGGCAGCGTCCTGCCGAAGAGCGACAGCTGATCCTGACCGTCGCGGGCCTGCTCGAGCTGGAACTCGATGGTCGGCTCGTCGAACGGCAGCGTCACGTTGAGGACGGTGACCTCGGGAGTGTCCGCCTCACGTGCGTAGTACTGGTCCTGTGCTTCCTGACCCTTGACGACGACACCGGTGATCGGGTCGACCCACAGGTCGCGGACGTTGTTGTACCAGCGGGTCATCTCGATGGGCTCGTCGCCTTCACCGACTCCCCACGTCGAGGCAGGCAGTTCAAGCTTGTACGTCGGGACGCTCGGGTCGGCCTCCGACATGTCGACCGGGCCGATCTCCTGCGTGAAGCGGTAGACGGGCATGCCGTTGATCTCTTCCTCACCGACGAAGTCGATGGGGTAGGTCTCACGCGCATTGATGTCGTAGTACGGGTACGACTCCTGCTCGACATCGAACGGGAACTTGTACTGCAGACCTTCGCGGTTGTCGATCTCTTCGCCCGGCGAATCCGCGGACGTCTGGATCGTGCTCACGCGATCCGGGTACTCCTCCTTCGACACCGGCATCGACGACACCCGGTCGATCGTGAGGCGGTCGACGATCGCGGACACCAACCCGGTGTCGCCCTGCATGTCGAGACGGCGCACCGTCTGACCGGCCTGGAGCGTCATGATCTCGGCGTTCGCCGGGTCCTCGACCGTGACGAAGCGCTGAGCCACGATCGGGACGTCGGTGTCGACCTGGGCGTTGCCGGCGAGCAGTGCACGCGAATTCAGAATGTCGCCGGTGCCTTCGGCGATTGTGGTCACCTCGAGGTCGAGCGGCGTTTTCTTCATCTTCCCGACCGTGTAGGTCGGAATCAGAATCGCGACGACCAGAAGGAATGCCCCCAGGCCCACGAGTATCATCGCCAGTATCCGGCCCGAGCTGGAACGCTCAGCCATGCTGTATCTCCTCACTCAACGGTTGCATCGAGTACCCCCACCGGCAGCAGGGCTGCACGGATCGTCTGGCATCCGACCCACGAACACCACGTGAGCCCAGACACTAACAGCCCGGGGTTCGGTGATGCGCGACCGCACGCCGCGAGGCCACACTTCTCCAATCGGCCACTACACGGCACACTGGTCGACGATGACCGCTCCCGACATTTCGTCCCGCTCCTCGACAGGTTTCTTCCCCGCGCTGGAAGGTGTGCGAGGAGTCGCCGCCGTGGGTGTACTGATCACCCACGTCGCATTCCAGACCGGAGCGATCCAGGATCCGTGGATCGGCAGGGTGTGGGGCCGTTTCGATCTCGCGGTGGCACTGTTCTTCGCGCTCTCGGGGTTCCTGCTGTGGCGACCGCACGCCGCGGCCGCGCGTGGAGTGGGCGAGCGGCCGTCGACGCGTCGGTACTTCCTCTCGCGCGCCGCCCGGATTCTGCCCGCCTACTGGGTGGCGGTGATCCTCATCCTCTGGCTGCTTCCCGGCGCAGGGGGAGGCCTGACGGTGTGGTGGGCCAACCTCGCTCTGGTACAGGTATTCGTTCCGTTGACCCTCACCGAGGGCCTCACTCAGATGTGGAGTCTGTCGGTGGAGGTGGCTTTCTATATGGCGCTGCCTCTGATCGCCTGGTCGGTGAGTCGTCTGCGCGGTGACGCCGCCCGCTTCCGGATCCCGATCCTGCTGAGCGCGGCCGTGCTGTCGCTGGCATGGGTGTGGCTCCCCGTCCCGACACAGGACCACATCAATCACGACAACTGGTTGCCCGGCTACGTCCCATGGTTCGCGGCGGGCCTGATCCTCGCCGAACTCGTGGTGCATCCGCCCACCTGGGTGCACCGGCTCGCGGCAAGACGACGCATCATGGCGGTCGTGGCATTCGTCGCGTTCGGGCTCGCGACCACGCCGCTCGCAGGTCCGGAGACCCTCACCACCCTCGAGCCGTGGGAGTACAACGGCAAGATCGTGCTGGGTACCGTCCTGAGTTTCGCGTTGCTTGCTCCGATCGTGCTCGCGCCGCGGACAGAGCATCGCATCCTGGGAAGCCCGCTCGCCCTGACGATCGGTCGCTGGTCGTACGGCATCTTCATCTGGCATCTCGCCGTGCTCGCCATCGTCATGCCGGTGTTCGGAATCCCCGCGTTCCAAGGGCGCTTCTGGTTCGTGCTGGTCGTGACGGTCGTGCTGAGTGTCGGGGTGGCGTCCGCGAGTTACGCATTCGTCGAAGAACCGGCTCGGCGCGCGTTCCGCCGCTGGGAACGCCGACGCCGTACCCCGGGCACCGCCGCTGTGCCTGCTGCCGCGACCCCGACCGCGACCAGCCCCACCAGCGCCGCGAACTGAATCAGGAACGAATGCCCGACGTAGCCGTCGGGTGAGCGCCACGGCCCCGTCGACAGCAGGGCCATAGCGAACATCGTCGACCCGCCTGCGACGCCGACGAGGATCCGCGACGCCGCCGTCGAACCCCACCGTGCCGACGCCGCGACCACACCTGCCGTCCCCAGAGCCGCCACTGCGACACCCACCCAGCCGGCGATGACGACCGAGGCGGCCGCCACCCCGACGAGACCGACCGTGGTCGAATGCCACGTCCGTGGTGCCGGACCGGCGTCGGCTATCGGTCGGCGGGACAGAAGACGGCTGGGCAGAAAACGGCGGGGCAGGAACGCGAGGGCGAACAGAGGGAGAAGGAGCAGCAGGCCACCGAAGATGCCCAGGCGGTACCAGCGATCGGTCGCGAATTCGAGGGTGACGATGCCGTCCGTCCCTGCGGGAACGATCCAACCCTGCTGCCACCCGTCGACGACGATCGACGTCAACTCGGTACCGTCCGGCGCGGATGCGGTCCACCCGATGTTCGTGCTCTCCGGCACCACGATCAGCTGCTCCGAATCGGACGCGGGCACCTGCACTTCACGCAGGTTCTCGGTCCATGTCCGCGTCTCGAGTTCCACCGGATCGGGACGAGGCGATTCCGCACCCACGAGGGGTAACTGCAGGCTCGAGGCCACGAACGCGGTGCCAGGCTCGACGTCCACGTCGACCCGGCCCGCCGACATTCCGACGGTGTCGGTGTCGCACAGGGCGGCGGGCACCTCCGCGCCCTCCGCGAGATCGCGGACGGTGCCGGTGACCGAGGTGCGGTAACTGCGTCCGTCGATGGTGATCACCGGTCCGGACTCACATCCGACGGTGACGGCCTTGTCGTAGACCGGATCCTGCGCGCCGATCGGACCGTCCTCGCCGAGAACGGTGATCTCGGCGAGCCCCGGCGGCGTCTCCTTCGCGAACCCGAGAATGGTGCGATCGATCGTGTCGACGTGATCGACGATGGTGAGTTGCACCCTGTCGGTGAGATGCGGTGTCAGCTCGATCGCCGTGCCATCGGCACCGAATGTCGCCGTGGAGTCCTCACCGAGTTCCCGGACCTGCGGGCCGTTACCGAGATTCACCGCGACCCGGGTGGGTGCGGCGGGGAGCGCCCCCACCGATGTCGCGAGATCCAGACCGGTCACCACCTGCGGCGACGGCAACTCGAGGGTGAGAGTGGGATGCGGCGCACCGGACTCGAGGGATCTCTCCTCCGCGGTCCACGAGGTGCGCGGATCGCCGTCGGTCGTGGCGAACGCCGAGCCCTGCAGATCCACCACGTCGGCGGCACCGCGGGCGATGACCCGATCGGACCGGTCGATCACATCGTCGAGCGCCGGGCCCGGCCGGCCCCGCACCCACAACTGCGGGGTAACCCACGACTCGGCAGGCACATTCAGGGTGCGGGTGAACAGGTTCGGTTCCTCCGGCGCGGCGGCCAACCCGAACGCACACCGCACTCGGTCGGGGGTGTCGACGCAACTGCCGCGACCCGGGAACTCCTGCCGGAGGTCCCAGCCGCGCACAGCCACGCCGTCAGCAGGTTCTGGCACGACGATGCGTCGCCGGATGTCGAGGAACTGCGGGTCGGCGCGGTCGGTGTGGTCCTCGAGCGCGACCTCGGACAGCCCGAACTGGTTGCCGCGACCACCTCCCTCGGCGTATGTCGCGGTGATCCTGATCCACGACGTCGTGCCCAGCGGCAACGCCACGGTCTGCGCCTGTCCCGGCTTCTCGACACGGACGGCGGTACTGCCCCGGTCGGTGGTCACCTCGAGCCACTTCACCGGTGCACCCAGCGCGCCCGAGCTCGTCGTCAGATGCAGGATGCCCGCGTCGATCGGGGTGTCGAGGTCGAGTTGCAGCCATTGTCCGAGTGCGGATTCGAGCCCGTTGCTGTGCCAACCGGTGGTCGGATCGTCGTCGATTGCGGCGGCGGGCCCACTGCCGACCGACGTCCCACCGAGCTGCGTGGCGTCCGACGCCGCGCTCGACACACTGATCCGTGCACCCTCCCATTCGGCCTGCACGAGTTCGGTGTCGGGCACGGGATAGTCGGGCACCAGATTGTGCGTGCGGCGTTCGTCGCCCTCGGCGCGGATCGTCGACGAATGGTGATCGACCTGCCCGTAGTCGGTTTCGCGATCGGTGGGGGTGTCGGTCACGGTCAGTGTGTCCGGTTCCCGTCCCGCACGTGCACTGTCCGCCGCGAACACCCGCGGCCCCACAAAGGTGGTGTCGGTGGTGTTCAGACTCAGCAACGACTCGGGGCCGCCCTGCACAACGGGGACCGACGCGGCGTCCACCGCGTACGGCCCGACGGGGGCGTCCGCCGGTTCGTCGACCCGGTAGATCTCGACCGCCCGATACACCGGGCGCAGGTCGGCGTCGGCGACGACGTCGTCGGGCTGGACCCGCTCGATCTCCGAGCCGAATTCGGCGACCCGCTCGATACCCGGTGATCCCTCGACGGCCCGGTGTACCAGCGCCGGACGTGCCGAGGGTGAGGTCTCGGGATCGAGATCGTTGCGCACCACCAGGTACCCGATGCCCATGCCGCGCAGTGTCGCCGCGAGTCCGGGGGACGGGCGACCGTCGGCGATGAGCCGCTGCACCGAATCGAGCGCCCGGATCGCGCCCGGCGGCACCAACGGCACCGCGTCGCGTGAGGCCCACGGCGTGGACGCGAGAGCCTGGATCGGTTCGTCGCGGGTCAGGCCCCAGATCTGGCTGCCGAACGGCGCTCCCGGCAGGAGCAGGGCGCGTTCGCCGCGTTCGCTGGTGTGCTCGTCGAGCCACTGCGCGGTCTCGTGCCAGTACTCGGGCACCTCGTCGTATGCGCCGCGAGGTGCGAGTTTCCCAGTCCACGCGAGCGACGTCGCGAGAGTCGCGGCGACCAGAATCAACGTGGAGAAGGCGACCATCGGGTTGCGTTCCGGATGCGCGAACGCGGTGCGGGCCTGCCGCCACGGCACCGCCCCGGGCAGCGGCACCCACCGCAGCAGATGTGCGAGGCCGAGGACGAGAGGAAGCCGCACGAGCGGCTCGAGTTTGTGCACGTTGCGCAGCGGCGCGCCCGTGGAATCGAGGAACAGACGAACCTGGTCGGCGAGCGGGGAACTCAGCTCGCCGACGTATCCGGCACCGAGACCTGCGATACCGACGAACAGGATCAGTGTCCACCTGCCGCGCGCGGGCATCGTCCGCATCGCCAGACCCGCGAGGCCCGCGGCGGCGAGCAGACCGGTGACGAGCACCGCGGCGGGCTGGGTGACGAGCACGGCACCGGCGATGCGTTCCGGCGACACGAACGGCGTCCAGCTACTGGTGCCGCGCAGCACCTCTGCCAGCGACGTCCATTGGGTGGTCACCCCGGACGACTCGATGAAGTCCAGAAACGGGGGACTGACCTTCCCGAGCAGCAGCAGCGGCACCAACCACCACGTCACCGCGACCATGCACAGCGGAAGCCACCACACGGTGAAACGCCACCAGCGGCGGTTCGGCCGGTGCGCGACCCACCACAGGCCGGCGACGAGACACGCAGCAGCGGTGGCGACGGCGTTGATCGCGCCCATCAGGGCGACGGCGACGGCGGACTGCGCGGCGAGGGCACGGTGCGAGAGCGCTTCGTGCCCGTTCAGATACCGCACCACGGGCAGTAGCACCCACGGCGCGAGCATCAGCGGATGCGCCTCCGACGAGATGGATCCGAGGGTCGTCAGGACGCGCGGCGACAACACGAACACGGTCGCCGCGATCACCCGCGAGCCACGATTGCCGACCCCGAGCGCTTCGGCGAGCCGGATCAGGCCCCAGAAACCCGCGACCAGCAGCAACATCCACCACAGTCGCTGCGTGATCCACGGGGGGATGTGCAGCAGCTGCCCGAGCGCGAAGAACGAACCGTGCGGGAAGAAGTACCCGTACGCCTGGTTCTGGACCTGCCCGAGCGGCGCCAGACTGCTCCACTGGTGAGCGGCCCGTGTGAGGAAACCGATCGGGTTCTGCGTCAGGTCGTATTTGGTATCCGCAACGACCAGACCGGGGACCTGCGTGAACGACAGAACGAACGCGACGGCGGCGACAACATACAGCCACCGCCGCGACAGCGGTTCCGTGGACGGTGAAGACTCGACGCCGGAAGGTTCCGCAGCGCCGTGCGTACGTGAACTCGAAGCGTTGCCGGCGCCGTCAGCGGCTGCCGTACTCAACTTGGTTCAGAAGAGACGAATCAGCGTTGCCGCTGCGATCGATCTCGGGACGTGAGGTCTCGGATACCGCGGCCGTGACTCCGAATATCGCGACGGCACCTACTACGGCACCGGCCACCGCGCTGATCAAGCCCGCGCCAAGGAACTTCCCCATGCCCATCTCCCCATCATCGATCGACTCGCGTCGTTTGGTTCCGCGTCAAGGTATCACTCCGGATGGGGCGGACGGCGGCAGCGCACCGTCCCACCACTCAGAGTCCGATGGTGCCCAGTAAGGTGCGCAGCTTCGCGGTGGTCTCGGCGAGCTCGTCATCGGGATCGGAATCCGCAACGATGCCGCCACCCGCCCACGCGACGGCCCGCAGTCCGTCCGAGCTGATCTCGGCGCAGCGGATGGCGACGAGCCAGTCACCGTCGCCGTTCGAGTCGCACCAGCCGACCGCGCCGCCGTAGAAACGGCGGTCGCCTTCCATCGTCCGGATCGCGGCGAGTGCAGCCTCGGTGGGCGTTCCCGCGACCGCGGGCGTCGGATGCAGGGCCGCGGCGACGGTGAGCGCATCGGTGCCCGGATCGCGCAGTGTGCCCGTGATCGGGGTCGCGAGATGCCACACGTCCGGAGTCGACGTCAGTTCCGGCCCGGCGGGGATGTCGAGGTCGCTGCACAGCGGGGCAAGCCGTGCCCGGATCCAGTCGATGACGAATGCGTGCTCGGCCCGGTTCTTCGGCGACGCCAGCAACCCCTCACCGGCCTCACGGTCGGCGTCCGGATCGGTGCGGCGGGCGGCGGTGCCTGCGAGCGGACGGCACGTCACGGTGTCGCCGCGCACACTGACCAGCAGTTCCGGAGTCGCGCCGACCAGGGTGTGACCCCAGTACCGTTCTTCCGCTGCGCTGAGGTCGAGCGCGTACGTCGTCGCGTCCGGATGCCGGTCGATCATGCGCGCGGCCAGCGACAGTGGGTCGATCGGTTCGTCGGCCTCGAGTGCCACGCTCCGCGCCGCGACCACCTTCTCGAACTCGCCGAGGTCGAGGCGCTCGATGAGGGAACGCACCCGCGCGACATGCACGCGGGGAACGGGGATCTGCGCGGTCATCCGCACCGCAGGAAGGTCGGGCAGGCCGACGGGAGCTACCCACGGTCCGTCGGTGACCACGACGCTTTCGGGTTCCGTCAGCCCCGCAGGCCGGTCGGGGTTGAACGGCAGCGCCCCGGCGATCAGATCGGCCTTGCCGCGGCGCAACGCCGTCGACGCGGAAATGACATCGGAGAACAGGCGCCGCGTTCCGAGGGCGTGTACTGAGCGATCGGCGCGCGAAAGCAGGAATCCGTCCATGGTGAGACGACGATATCGCCCGCACACGATTCCTCATGTAGTGCGGTGGGATTCTGTGACGTCGG
>NZ_JBHWWZ010000025.1:0-52667 GCF_042730275.1 Rhodococcus sp. NPDC060086 | reverse complement strand
GCGTCAGTGCCCGGAGACGCAGGCGTCAGTGCCCGGAGACGCAGGCGTCAGTGCCCGGAGACGCAGGCGTCAGTGCCCGGAGACGCAGGCGTCAGTGCCCGGAGACGCAGGCGTCAGTACCCGGAGACGCAGGCGTCAGCGGCCCGGCGGCACGATCAGCACGGGCCGGTGGCTGTGCCGGAGCACGTGGTCGGCGACCGAGGACTGCAACAGCGAACGCAGCCCCGTCGTGCCGCGGGTGCCTGTGACGATGATGTCGACATCCAGTTCGTCGGCGGCCTCGACGATCGCCGTCCACACCGCGTTGACGACCTCGACGGTGCGGCCCTCGGCGTGCAGGCCGAGCGAGTTGGCAAGCTCGAGGCCCTCCCGGTTGGTGACCTTCGCGTCGGAGAGCGCCACGTCCTCGTTGTCCTCGTCCGGTACCCACTCGGGCTGCATCACGCCCGACAACCCCGACATCCGCGCAGCCTGGCGGACCATCGGCTCCCACGCGGTGACGACGATGGCGCGGCACGACTCGAGGAAACGACCCGCGTATTGCACGGCGCGCTTGGAGTTCTCGGATCCGTCGTAGGCGATGAGGATCAAGTCTGCGGCCAACGTGCACTCCTCCAGGTCGTGTACGTGAAAGCTCTCATGTCGGTGATGGTTGCGTGCACGATACCTCGCTACGCGGGTGGTGGGGAGGCCCCTGTGTGAGTCGACTACCGTCGAGCATCATGCGGATCCGACACAGCCTCGCCGTTGTCCTCGCCTCGGCACTCGCGGTTACGGCCTGCGGTGCCGACGACACTGCCGACGACCCGACATCGGAGCCGTCCGCGACCGCGCAGTCGACGGCACCTCGGTCCTCTGCGACAGCTGCATCGTCCCCCCCGGCCGAGGCGTGCGGCGACGACCTGCTCGCGTCGCTGTCACTGCGTCAGAAATTGGCGCAGCTGCTCAACGTCGGGGTCACCGGCGCCGACGACGCGCTGGCCGTGATCGGGGCAGAACAGATCGGCGGCATCTTCGTCGGGAGCTGGACCGATCCCGCGATGCTCGCGGAGCGTCAGATCCCCGGGGTCGCGGCGCAGAGTCCGCTGCCGCTGATGGTGACGATCGACGAAGAGGGCGGCCGCGTGTCGCGGGTGGGGGAACTACTCGGCCCCGACCCGTCGGCCCGCGTCACCGCGCAGACGATGACCGTCGACGAGACCTATCAGATGGCACTCGAGCGGGGCCGGGAGTTGCGTGAGCTCGGCATCACCGTCGACTACGCGCCCGACGTCGACGTGAGCAGCCAGCCCGACAATTCCGTGATCGGCGACCGTTCCTTCTCGGACGATCCGGCAGTCGTCACCGACTACGCAGGTGCCTACGCCCGCGGTCTCCAGGATGCAGGCATCATGCCGGTGCTCAAGCACTTCCCCGGCCACGGTTCGGCGTCCGGCGATTCGCACACCGGTGCTGTGACGACCCCGCCGATCCAGGAACTCGTGGCATCCGACCTTGTGCCGTATCGGGAACTCGTCTCGTCCGACGTCGCGGTGATGTTGGGTCATCTCGACGTTCCCGGCCTGACCGAGGGCCTGCCTGCGAGTATCAGCCCCGCCGCGGTGGATCTGCTTCGGACCGGCACCGGCTACGGCGGGCGTCCCTTCGACGGCATGATCTTCACCGACGACTTGTCGGGGATGCAGGCGATCACCGACTCGTATCCGATCACCGAAGCCGTCGAGGCGGCATTGGTTGCGGGCGTCGATCAGGCGTTGTGGCTGACCACCGATCAGGTTCCGGCGGTCCTTGACCATCTCGAGCGCGCGGTGGTCTCGGGTGAGCTGCCCGCGGCGCAGGTCGACGAGTCCGTGCGCACGGTGGCCCGTGCCAAAGGTGCGCTCGAGTGCTGACAAGTCCGGTTCGTCCGGTGAACTCCGGCTACCTACCGTAGAGTAAGAAAACGTTCGAGACGTAGGTGTTGGAGGAGCCATGGCCGGCGGTACCAAGCGACTGCCCCGTGCGGTACGGGAGCAGCAGATGCTCGACGCCGCAGTGGATGTGTTCTCCGAGAACGGATTTCACGACACGTCCATGGATTCGATCGCAGCGCGCGCGTCGATTTCGAAGCCGATGCTCTACCTCTACTACGGGTCGAAGGACGAACTGTTCGCCGCGTGCATCAGTCGCGAGGGGCAAGCGTTCGTCGAGGCGCTCAAGCCCGCAGGCGACCTGTCGCTGTCGCCGCGCGAACAGCTGCGCGTGGCACTGGAGTCGTTCCTCGGTTTCGTCGACGCCCACCGCAGCTCGTGGATGGTGCTCTACCGCCAGGCATTCGGGCAGCAGGCGTTCGCCGGACAGGTGCAGAACAGCCGTGATCAGTTGATCGAGCTGACCGCCCACCTTCTCGAATCCAGCACGCGCGACCCGGAACCCGGCACCGACTTCCAGATCATGGCCGTCGCGCTCGTCGGTGCGGGCGAAGCTGTCGCCGACCGTGTCGCGGGTGGCGAGATCGAGGTCGAGAAGGCGGCCGACCTGCTCGAGAACCTTGCGTGGCGCGGTCTGGCGGGCAAGAAGAAGTCCGACCAGCAGGGCTGATCGGACCTCTTCACCGGACAGTGCGCCGGGACGCCCCCATCGCGCCCCGGCACACCGAGATTCAGCGCAGTGTCGCCGTGAGGTGCGGGTACTGCTTCTTCGGGTGCCGCACCGCGAGATCCCACCCGTCACCCTCGCGCTGCGCGTAGAGGCTCAGCGACGACGGCAGGAGCACCGGCTTGCCGAACCGCACCGAGTAGGTGACCTTCTCGGGGATCCGGCCCTCCACCATCGACAGCGTGGCCGCGGCGGTCCACATGCCGTGCGCGATGGACTTCGGGAACCCGAACGCCTTGGCGCCCAGCGACGACACGTGGATCGGATTGCGATCGCCCGACACCGCTGCGTACTTGTCGATCGTCTTCTGGTCGACGCGCAGCGTGGAGGTGGCGACGGCCGGAATCTCGTCGTCCTTCGGCTCCGGCTTCGGCTCACCGGACAGCGATGTGCGCTGCTGATGCAGGAACGTCGACGTCTGGCGCCACACCGTCTCGCGTCCCACGTTGACGACGGTGACGAGATCGACGAGCAGTCCCTTGCGGTGTTCACGCATGTTCTCGGCGTGCACACGCAGATCGAGAGGCTCGGTCGTGGAGATCGGCCGCAGCTGCTCGATCACGTTCTCGGCGTGCACCGAACCGACCGCAGAGAACGGAAAGCCCTTGGACACCATCAGTTTCATCACGAGCGGGAACGTGAGGATGAACGGGTACGTCAGCGGCAACGTGTCGCCGAAACGCAGCCCGCACACCTTCGCGTACTCGGCGAGATTGTCGGGATCGACCCGCAGCCCGCGGAGTACCAGCGTGTCGTCGGGCAGTGAATCGCCGGATGCGCCGACGACGGGCAGCGCCGAGAGCACGGCGCGACCGTAGACGTCGAGGATCGACGGGCTCGCCGACAGTTCGATCTCGCTCATCAAGCCCCCAGCATGGACTGGCCGCACACACGCACGACCTGCCCGGTGACGGCGCTCGACGCGGGGCTCGCGAACCACGCCACGGTCTCGGCGACGTCGACGGTCTCGCCGCCCTGGCTCAGCGAGCTCATCAGGCGGCCGCCCTCGCGGGTCGCGAGCGGGATCGCAGCGGTCATCGCGGTTTCGATGAAGCCCGGCGCGACAGCGTTGATGGTGATGTTCTTCTTCGCGAGCACGGGCGCGGTGGCCTGCACGAGGCCGATGACGCCTGCCTTGGACGCGCCGTAGTTGGTCTGGCCACGGTTGCCCGCGATACCCGCGATCGACGACACGTCGATCACGCGACCGCCTTCCTTCAGTGCCCCCTTCTCGACGAGCACCTCGGTGATCTTCTGCGGGGCAATGAGGTTCACGGCCATCACGGAGTTCCACTTGCTGCCGTCCATGTTGGCGAGCAGCTTGTCGCGGGTGATGCCTGCGTTGTGGACGATGATGTCGGCGCCGCCGTGTCGCTCGAGCAGATGTGCAGCGAGTTTGTCGCCTGCGTCGGCCGCGGTGACGTCGAGCGGGAAGGACGTGCCACCCACGCGGTTGGCGGTCTGCGACAGCGCCTCACCGGCAGCCGGTACGTCCGCTGCGATGACGGTGGCGCCGTCGCGGGCGAGGACCTCGGCGATCGTCGCGCCGATGCCGCGCGCGGCGCCGGTCACGACAGCGACCTTGCCCTCGAGCGGCTTGGTCCACGAGGCGGGGGCGGTGGCGTCGCCGTCGCCGACGCGGACGACCTGGCCGTCGACGAACGCCGATTTGGCGGACAGCAGGAATCGCAGTGTCGACTCGACGCCGGAGAGCCCCGTCGAGGCCTTCGGTGAGACGTACACGAGTTGGATGGTGGCACCGCGGCGCAGTTCTTTGCCGAGACTGCGCGTGAAGCCTTCGAGCGCGCGCTGCGCGATCTGCTCGTCGACCGACGTCGCCTGCTCGGGTGTGGTGCCGAGGACGACGACGCGTCCGCTCGGAGCGAGGTTGCGGATCGCGGGCTGGAAGAACGTGAGGAGCTGTTCCAGGCCCGCGGCGTCACTGATACCGGTAGCGTCGAACACGAGGGCACCGAACACGGTGTCGGCCGGGTCTGCGAACGTGTAGTCGCTCAGCAGTGTGCGGATCGGTTCCACGAGGCGGCCGTTGCCGCCGACGAGGACGGGTCCGGGGAGCGCGGGCTCGCCGGGCTGGTAGCGGCGAAGCTTCTCGGGCTGTGGCAGACCGAACTGCTTCGCGAGGAAAGAGCCGGGTGCGGACGAGATGAGCTGGGAATAGAGCTTGGGGGCGCCCTTGGCGTCAGCCACGTTTCCACCTTCTTCGAATTCGGTCGTCGATGCTGTGGTCGACAACTAACTTACTCCTGAGTAAGAATAGTAGCCACAGTTCAGTCCATCCGAATCCGGGAGATATCAGTGACCACCAATGCCCGAACCACGCAGCAGCGTCATATCGCTCGTTCCTCGCAGCAGCGTCGCGTCGCCGTTCTCGGTGGCAACCGGATCCCGTTCGCACGTTCGGATCGCACGTACGCACGCGCGTCCAACCAGGACATGTTCACCGCGACCCTCGACGGTCTCGTCAGCCGCTTCAACCTGCAGGGCGAGCGCCTCGGTGCAGTCGTCGGCGGCGCGGTGCTCAAACACAGCCGCGACTTCAATCTCGTCCGTGAAAGCGTTCTCGGTAGCGCACTGAGCCCCTACACGCCCGCGTGGGATCTGCAGCAGGCATGCGGCACGGGTCTGCAGTCGATCGTCTCGGTGGGCGACGCGATCGCCGCCGGTCGCATCGACGCAGGCATCGGCGGCGGCGTCGATACCACCTCCGATGCCCCGATCGCGGTGAGCAACCCACTGCGCGAGTTCCTGCTCTCGCTCAACCGCGCCCGCACGACGGCCGCTCGCGTCAAACTGCTCGGCAATGTGCGCCCGTCGATGCTCGGCATCGAGATCCCACGCAACGGCGAGCCGCGCACCGGACTGTCGATGGGCGAGCACGCTGCGATCACCGCGAAGGAATTCGGGGTCCGCCGCGAAGACCAGGACGAACTCGCCGCCGCGAGCCACCACAACATGGCCGCCGCCTACGACCGCGGATTCTTCGACGATCTCGTCACCCCGTTCCTCGGGCTCACCCGCGACGACAACCTGCGCCCCGATTCGTCCGTGGAGAAGCTGTCGACGTTGAAGCCGGTGTTCGGCACCGAGCTCGGCGACGCCACCATGACGGCAGGCAACTCCACCCCGCTCACCGACGGCGCGTCGGCAGCCCTGTTGTCGACCGAGGAATGGGCGGCCGAGCGGAACCTGCCGGTCCTCGCGTACCTCGTCGACTCCGAGACCGCCGCCGTCGACTACGTCCACGGTGGCGACGGCCTGCTCATGGCTCCCACCTACGCCATTCCCCGTCTGCTGCAGCGCAACGGCCTCACTCTGCAGGATTTCGACTTCTACGAGATCCACGAGGCGTTCGCGTCGGTGGTTCTCGCCACGCTGCAGGCGTTCGAGTCGGAGGAGTACTGCACGCAGCGTCTCGGTCTCGACGCTCCGCTCGGATCGATCGACCGCAGCAAGCTCAATGTCAACGGATCCTCGCTCGCCGCGGGTCATCCCTTCGCCGCGACCGGCGGCCGCATCGTCGCTGCACTCGCGAAGATGCTGCACGAGAAGAAGCAGGAGACGGGCAAGCCCGTTCGTGGCCTCATCTCGATCTGCGCTGCGGGTGGCCAGGGTGTGACGGCAATCCTCGAGGCGTGATCTCCGGGGGAGTGGCTCACATTCGAGAAATTCTTCGAAAAGTGTGTAACGCCCCCGTCGACACGGCGATAGAACAGACGACCCTGCTGGGCTACCTGACCCCCGACCTGGTAGCCCAGCGGGGTCTCTGCGTATTCCGCTCGTAGACCGTTCACCCCCGGGCGTTACCCTGGAGAACCGGTATCCGGCGCGCAGAGTACGACGAGCGTGCCCCGTCTGAAGGGACATCGGTGAGCGGCAACAACGGGACGAACGAGCCCGAGGCTACACACGACGACGTTCTCCCGACCGAACCACACTCGCACGAGGCTCACCCGGCCGACGCTGCGACGGAGGTCGACGCTGTCACAGAGCAGGAAGGCGCTGCGACACGGGAAAAGAGCGAAGCGGCACTCCCGGAAGGGAAGAGCGCTGCCGACGGGCCCGACGCAGCCACGGCACCGGTTTTCCGAACTGCACCCACCGGTCCGGTCGAATCCACCGACACAGCCGAGACCCCTGAGATTCCTGCCTCTGCTGAGGCTCCAGGTACGCCTGAGGTATCAGGGGCCGATGAGTCCTCTGCGCCCACAGTGTCTCTCGCGTCGACCGATACCGCGTCGGAAGCGCCCACCACCGTCATCCCGGTCGTGAAGATGCCGTCGGAGCAGATGCCATCGGAGCAGAGGCCGTCGGAACAGAAACCCTCAGAGCAGAATCCGCCCGCGTCGGATGCTCCCACCGAGCAGATGCCGCAGATCAAGATGCCGCCGGCGTCGGCCGCTACGACCGCGATGCCACCTGCGTCGCCCCCGGCCGCACCACCGCCACCTGCCGGACCGCCACCGGTCGCACCTCCACCGGGGGGTGGCCCGGGCGGACCGTCGGGCCCCGACAAGCCGTGGTCGAATGTCCCGAAGCGCACGGTTGCGCTCGTCGTCGGTGGTGTCGCTGCTGTCCTCGCCGTCCTGTACGTCGCAGATCTCGCAATGAGTTCGGGAGAGGTGCCGCGCGGCGTCACCGTCGCCGGTGTCGAGATCGGCGGTGAGTCTCGCGGCGATGCCGAAGCGACTCTGCGTGAAGAATTGGGTTCACGGCTCGACACTCCCGTCGCGGTCACCGCAGGAGACACCAGCGGAGAGATCGTGCCGTCGGAGGCCGGGCTGGCGATCGATTGGGACGCCACGCTCGCTCGCGTGGGCGAGCAGCCTCTCAATCCGTTCACGCGCCTGGCGTCGTTCTTCGGCAACGACGAGGTCGGCGTGGTGTCCACCCGCGACGACGCAGCGCTCGCCGCGTCGATCGATCTGGTGACCGCTGCCGCCGCACACGAGCCGCGCGAAGGCAATATCGTGTTCGAGGACGGCACCCCCGTCCCGGTCACCCCACAGCCCGGCCAGCGTCTCGATGCGGAAGCGGCGTCGGACGTATTCGTTGAGCGCTGGCCCTTCGGCGACGTGTCGCTGCCGGTCGAGAGTGTGGATGTCACCGTCACCCGTGAGGGCCTCGATCGGGCGCTCGCCGAGATCGCGGTGCCTGCCGTGGCGTCGGACCTCACGGTCACCGGCCTCGACGGCGCTGTGGCGACCTTGCTGCGCCAGGACATCGGCGCGGTGTTGTCCTTCGCGCCGGACGGCTCCGGTGGTCTGAATCCGCAGTACCACCCCGAGGCCGCCATCGGCATTCTGGCGCCGCAGCTCGAGGCGACGGAGACGGAGCCGAAGGATGCGCAGATCACCCTCGACGGCGGTCGTCCCTCGGTCGTGCCGGGCA
Source organism: Rhodococcus sp. NPDC060086 (assembly GCF_042730275.1). Classification (NCBI taxonomy): domain Bacteria; kingdom Bacillati; phylum Actinomycetota; class Actinomycetes; order Mycobacteriales; family Nocardiaceae; genus Rhodococcus; species Rhodococcus sp. NPDC060086. The sequence goes on along the minus strand of NZ_JBHWWZ010000025.1, from coordinate 44,621 downwards.
CCGAGGGCAATCTCGTCGACTGGGAGAAGACACTCGAGTCGCTGCCGCAGCTGCTTGCGACGGAGGACGGACGCACCGTCGAGGCCGTGTACGAGTCGGCCGATCCGAAGCTCACCACGGAGGCCGCCGAGAAGCTCGGGATCAACGAGGTGATCGGCGAGTTCACGTCCGGTGGATTCGAATACGCATCCGGTGTGAACATCCGGCTGGCAGCCGGCGAGATCAACGGTGCCCTCGTGAAGCCGGGCGAGACGTTCTCGCTCAACGGCTACACGGGTCCGCGCGGTGCGGCGGAAGGCTATGTGGAGTCCGGCATCATCGAAGCGGGCCGTCCGGGCAAGGCAGTGGGTGGCGGCATCAGCCAGCTCGCGACCACTCTGTACAACGCGTCGTACTTCGCGGGCATGGAGGACGTCGACCACACCGAGCACAGCTACTACATCTCCCGCTACCCGGCCGCGCGCGAGGCGACGGTCTACGAGGGTGCGATCGATCTGGCGTTCCGCAACCCGTCGGAGACGACCGGCGTGCTGATCCAGACGATCTGGACGCCGTCCGACGTCACGGTCCGGCTGTGGGGCACCAAGACGGTCGACGTGCAGTCCATCACCGGTGACCGCACCAACTACACGTCGCCGAACACGATCACGCTGCCTGCGGGCGAGGCATGTATCCCGTCCAGCGGCGCGAAGGGCTTCACCGTCACCGACACCCGCATCGTCACCGACTCGAAGACCGGTACGCAGATCTCGAACAAGACCCGGACGGTTCGTTACGACCCGGTGCCCGTCGTCAAGTGTGTGAGCCCCGAACCGAAGCCCGGCGAAGACGGGCCGGCGGGCGACGACAGGCCGTCAGCGCCCGCTTCGGCGCCTGGTGATGGTGCGGCACCGGCACCGGCACCGGCACCGGCACCGGCAGAAACCGAGTCGGAAGCCCCGGCGGCACCGCAAACCGAGGAGCCTGCTGCGTCTCGCCCGTCTGCGGGAGATTTCGTACCGGACTTCTCCGATGTCGAGGTCGGGTAGGAGTAGACGCGCCGAATGGTGATGGGTGTAAGGGAATTCCACTGCATCCATCACCATTGGGCGCACGTACGCCCGAGCTTGGCGTACTGACTGGAAGTGGCTCCCGCCGAATCGGCGGGAGCCACTGTCTTGTCCGAGTCCTACGCAGGCATCAGAACGCGGCTTCGTCGAGCTCCATGATGTCGAGGTCGACGTCGGCGATGATGCCCCGCGACGTGGTCAGGGTGGGCAGCACGTTCTTCGCGAAGAAGGACGCCGCTGCGACCTTGCCCTCGTAGAACGCCTTGTCCTTCGCGTCCGGGTTCGCGTCGAGCGCGGCCAGCGCGATCTCGGCGTGCTCGAGGAGCAGCCAGCCGATGAGCAGGTCGCCGAACGACTCGAGGAAGCGGACGGAGCCGAGGCCCACCTTGTACAGCTCGGTAGGCTGCTCCTGCGCACCCATGAGGAACTGGGTGAGGGTCGCGACCATCGTCTGGGCGTCTTCGAGTGCCGTGGCCAGGAGTGCGCGCTCGGGCTTGAGGCGCTGGTCGGCCGTGTCGGAATCGAGGAACTTCTTGACCTGCCCGGCGACGTGCGCGAGGGCCACGCCGCGGTCGCGGGCGATCTTGCGGAAGAAGAAGTCCTGAGCCTGGATCGCGGTGGTGCCCTCGTACAGGGAGTCGATCTTCGCGTCGCGGATGTACTGCTCGATCGGGTAGTCCTGCAGGAAGCCCGAACCACCGAAGGTCTGCAGCGAATCCGTCAGGTACTGGTAGGCCCGCTCGGAGCCGCAGCCCTTGACAACCGGCAGGAGCAGGTCGTTGATGCGGTGCGCGAGTCCGGCGTCGGCGCCCGAGACCTGCTCGGCGACGACGTCGTCCTGATGCGCGGCGGTGTAGAGGTACACGGCGCGCAGGCCCTCGGAGTAGGCCTTCTGCATCGCGAGCGACCGGCGGACGTCCGGGTGATGCATGATCGACACGCGCGGGGCGGCCTTGTCGGACATCTGGGTCAGGTCGGCGCCCTGGATGCGCTCCTTGGCGTAGTCGAGGGCGTTGAGGTAGCCGGTCGACAGGGTCGCGATGGCCTTGGTGCCCACCATCATGCGGGCGTGCTCGATGACGTCGAACATCTGCGCGATGCCGTTGTGGACCTCGCCGACGAGCCAGCCCTTGGCGGGAACGCCGTGGCCGCCGAAGGTGAGTTCGCAGGTCGCGGAGGCCTTGATGCCCATCTTGTGCTCGACGTTGGTGACGAAGACGCCGTTGCGCTCGCCCATCTCGTTCTTCTCGAAGTCGAAGTGGGTCTTCGGGACGAAGAACAGGGACAGGCCCTTGGTGCCCGGTCCGGCGCCCTCGGGGCGCGCAAGGACGAGGTGGAAGATGTTCTCGAACAGGTCGTCGGAGTCGGCCGAGGTGATGAAGCGCTTGACGCCCTCGATGTGCCAGGAGCCGTCGTCCTGCTTGATGGCCTTGGTGCGGCCCGCGCCCACATCGGAGCCTGCATCGGGTTCGGTGAGGACCATGGTGGCGCCCCAACCGCGCTCGACGCAGGTGGTGGCCCATTTCTTCTGCTCGTCGGTGCCGTTCTCGAACAGCACACCGGCGAAGGCGGGGCCTGCCGCGTACATGAACGCTGCGGGCTGAGCGCCGAGCATCATCTCGTTGACCGCCCACAGGAAGCTGCGCGGCGATGCGGTGCCGCCGATCCCCTCGGGGATGCCCATGGACCAGTATCCGGCGTCCCACCAGGCGCGGAAGGACTTCTTGAACGGCTCCGGGAGGGTCACGGTGTGGGTGTCCGGATCGAAGACCGGGGGGTTGCGGTCGGCGTCGGCGAAGCCTTCGGCGGCCGGCCCCTCGGCGAGGGCCTTGACCTCGGAGAGGATGCCGCGTGCGGTCTCTTCGTCGAGGTCGCCGAACGTGCCGGCTTCGAGGACCTTCTGAATCTTCAGGAACTCGAACAGGTTGAACTCGAGGTCGCGGAGGTTGCTCTTGTAATGGCCCATGTCTGTGCTCTGTCTCCCAGTGCGGTCCGGTGTCTTCCTAGTACCGCCCAAGTTTATTACTCGTCGGTAACATCTCTATGTTACTCGTCAGGCAACTAACTGCCAAGGCCGATTTTACGGGCAACGACGAGTGCGTCGACGGCAGTTCCGGAAACTGTTTCCCGGAATCTTCGCTCGGCCACCCGGATTTCCAGCCTTCCGTCGATTTCCTCGACGATATCTGTTGGTGTGTAAAGGATTTCACTGTCCTGGGGTCCGCCGACCCCGTCTTCGATATTTGTCCTGTCGTGGCCCAGAAATATGAGGATTCCTTCAGGTTTCAGTGAATTGATCGCATTCTCGATCAGGGTTCTACGCTCTGCTGGGGGGAAGTGCAGGAATACGGCGAGTATCAGATCATAGTTGCCGGGAAATGTGCCCTGAGTCACGTCCGACCGTACGTACTGCAGGCGGTCGCGCGACCGTTTCGGCGCCTGTGCCGCGACCTGCCGCGCCTTGTCCAGGGCCACTTCGGAGAAGTCGGTACCTATTACTTCCCAACCGCGGGTCGCGAGCCAGAGGGAATGCCGTCCCTCCCCGCACCCGAGGTCGAGTGCGCGGCCGTGCGGGAGGGCGGTGGCGAACTCGACGACGACAGGGTTCGGCGGAGCTCCCCACACCAGATCTGCCGCCCGGTACTTTTCGTCCCATTCCTGTGCGTCCATGGGGGAACGGTAGCTCTCCATGTCCTCTGGAGTCCCCTGGAACGAGTTCCGACAGGGGTGTCGCGGAGGGTAGTTTCGACCCGCGATAACGTGTCCGAACGGCGTTGCTAGGACAGCAGCGCCACGATGATGTAGAGGAGTTCGCCGGATGGGTGCACAGATCGCCGCTCCAACGCCGTTGCGGAACAGCGTGCTGCTCGGGCTGGGCGTCCACCGCCCCGAACGTGTCGTCACGAACGAAGAGATCTGCCGCCTGATCGACTCGAGCGACGAGTGGATCCAGTCGCGTTCCGGTATCAAGGAGCGTCGATTCGCGAAGGCACATCCCGAAGAGACGATCGTCGACATGTCGGTCAGCGCCGCGGAGAAGGCGCTCGAAGCCGCCGAGCTCACCGGCGCTCAGATCGACACCGTGATCATCGCGTGCTCCACCTACGGTTTCCAGACCCCGCAGGCCGCTGCGCTCGTCGCCGACAAGATCGGCACGAGCGGCGCCGCTGCACTCGACATCCAGGCCGGCTGCGCAGGCTTCTGCTACGCCCTCGGTGTGGCCTCCGATCTGGTTCGGGCAGGTTCGGCGACGAACGTGCTCGTCGTCGGCGTCGAGCGGATGAGCGATGCCACCAACCCCACCGACCGCTCCGTGCGATTCATCTTCGGTGACGGCGCGGGCGCCGTCGTCGTGGGCGCGTCCGACGAAGTGGGCATCGGCCCCACCGTGTGGGGCTCCGACGGCTCCCAGGGCAACGCGATCCGGCAGGAACCCGACTGGGTCGACTTCGCACAGAACCCCACCCAGCCGCGTCCCTGGATCATCATGGAAGGCACCGCGGTGTTCCGCTGGGCGGCCTTCGAGATGAGCAAGTACGTCCGTCAGGTCGCCGACAAGGCCGGTGTCGCGCTCGCGGATCTCGACGCGTTCGTGCCGCACCAGGCGAACCTGCGGATCAACGACGTCATCGTCCGACAGCTCGAGCTGCCCGACACCGTCGCGGTCGCCGACGACATCATCGAGACCGGCAACACCTCCGCGGCGTCCATCCCGCTCGCCATGGAGAAGATGCTGCGCACCGGTCAGGTCGAGCCCGGCGCCACCGCGCTGCTGCTCGCCTTCGGTGCGGGACTGTCCTATGCAGGTCAGGTCGTCAAGATGCCGCCGCTGGCTCACTGATCCATGGCACGTGCAAAGAAGTCACCGGTGCCCCGGTGGCTGTGGTTGCTCTGTTTCGTCGTGGTCTCCGTGGCCGTGGTTCTCCTCGAGCCGTACGACTCCGACTCGTCCGGTGCCGCCTCTTCTGGCGGTACCGGCCCGTCGCCGACCTACAGCGGTTCGGCGGCACTCCAGGCGCTCGCGATGCTTCCGGTGCGCGACGCCGCGTCGCAGAGCGGCTACGAACGGGGGATGTTCGGCTCCGCGTGGACCGACAGCGTCACCGTCGAGTTCGGCAAGAACGGTTGCGACACCCGAAACGACATTCTCAAGCGCGACCTGGTGCACATCTCTCTCGAACCCGCCACGAAGGACTGCACCGTGCGTACGGGCACGCTCCACGACCCGTACACAGGCACGGAGATCTTCTTCCGCCGCGGCAGTGCCACGTCGTCGCAGGTGCAGATCGACCACGTCGTTGCCCTGTCCAACGCGTGGAAGACGGGCGCGCAGCAACTCGATGAGCAGCAGCGCCGCGACCTGGCGAACGATCCGCGCAATCTGATTGCCGTCGACGGTCCGACCAATCAGTCCAAAGGCGACTCCGACGCCGCGCAGTGGCTTCCCCCCAACCCGGGATACCACTGCGACTACGTGGCGCAGCAGATCGAGGTCAAAACCGTCTACGAGCTGTGGGTCACGCCCGCCGAACACGACGCGATGTCCAGGGTCCTCGCGGCCTGCTGAATCGGTCCCGGTGCGGTGGAGCACAGACGGGCCCTCACCCACGCTCGTGACTCTTGAATATCATCGTTGTGTCGCACGTAACCTGATACGCGACGCGATTCCGGTGGCCACACCCGGTGCTGTTCGGAATCGGACCGATACGACGTGGGAGAACCGCCATGAGCGCCGATAAACCGAAAATCATCTACACGTTGACAGACGAGGCGCCGCTACTCGCGACACACGCCTTCCTGCCGATCGTGCGCACCTTCGCCGGTGCCGCGGGCATCGAGGTCGAGTCCAGCGACATTTCGGTGTCGGCGCGGATCCTGGCCACGTTCCCAGACCGCCTCACCGAAGAGCAGCGCGTGCCGGACACCCTCGCTGAGCTGGGGCGTCTGACGCAGCTTCCCGAGACCAACATCATCAAGCTGCCCAATATCAGTGCGTCCGTACCGCAGCTCCTCGCCGCGATCAAGGAGCTGCAGGGCAAGGGCTACGCGATTCCGGATTTCCCGGACGACCCCAAGACCGACGAAGAACGCGACATCCGCGAGCGCTACGGCAAGATCCTCGGCAGTGCCGTCAACCCGGTCCTGCGTGAAGGAAACTCCGACCGGCGCGCACCCCGTGCTGTGAAGGAATACGCCCGCAAGCACCCCCACAGCATGGGCGAGTGGTCGATGGCGTCGCGCAGTCACGTCGCGCACATGCAGCACGGCGACTTCTACCACGGCGAGAAGTCGATGACGCTCGACAAGGCCCGCAAGATCCGCATGGAGCTCGTCACCGACGGCGGCGAGACGGTCGTTCTCAAGCCCGAGGTGTCGCTGGGCGCGGGCGACATCGTGGACAGCATGTTCATGAGCAAGAAGGCCCTGCTCGAGTTCTACGAGGAGCAGATGGAGGATGCGCGCAAGACCGGCGTGATGTTCTCCCTGCACGTCAAGGCGACGATGATGAAGGTCTCGCACCCCATCGTCTTCGGTCACGCGGTGAAGACCTTCTACAAGGACGCCTTCGCCAAGCATCAGGCGCTGTTCGACGAGCTGGGCGTCAACGTCAACAACGGCCTCGTCGACCTCTACGACAAGATCGAGACGCTGCCCAGCACGCAGCGCGAAGAGATCATCAACGATCTGCACAACTGCCACGAGCACCGTCCCGAGCTGGCGATGGTCGACTCCGCCAACGGCATCTCGAACTTCCATTCGCCCAGCGACGTCATCGTCGACGCCTCGATGCCCGCGATGATCCGCCTCGGCGGAAAGATGTACGGCGCCGACGGACGCACCAAGGACGCCAAGGCAGTGATGCCGGAGTCCACCTTCGCGCGCATCTACCAGGAGATCATCAACTTCTGTAAGACCAACGGCGCGTTCGACCCGACCACCATGGGCACCGTCCCCAACGTCGGTCTGATGGCGCAGAAGGCCGAGGAATACGGCTCGCACGACAAGACCTTCGAAATCCCGCAGGCCGGCGCCGCCAACTTCGTCGATGCCGATACCGGTGAGGTCCTGCTCACCCAGCAGGTCGAGGCCGGCGACATCTGGCGCATGTGCACCGTCAAGGACGCACCCATCCGCGACTGGGTCAAGCTCGCCGTCACCCGGGCACGCAACTCCGGTATGCCGGTCCTGTTCTGGCTCGACCCGTACCGCCCGCACGAGAACGAGCTGATCAAGAAGGTCGAGCTCTACCTGCAGGACCACGACACCGAGGGCCTCGACATCCAGATCATGTCGCAGGTGCGTTCGATGCGCTACACCCTCGAGCGCCTGATCCGCGGCAAGGACACCATCGCCGCGACCGGCAACATCCTGCGCGACTACCTCACCGACCTGTTCCCGATCCTGGAACTCGGCACCAGCGCGAAGATGCTCTCCGTCGTCCCGCTGATGGCAGGCGGCGGCATGTACGAGACGGGCGCGGGCGGCTCGGCCCCCAAGCACGTCAAGCAGCTGGTCGAGGAGAACCACCTGCGCTGGGATTCACTCGGTGAGTACCTGGCGTTGGCGGTCAGCCTCGAGGATCTCGGCATCAAGAACGACAACCAGCACGCCAAGATCCTGGCCGACGCTCTCGACGCCGCGACCGGCAAGCTGCTGGACGAGAACAAGAACCCGTCCCGCAAGACCGGCGAGCTCGACAACCGGGGCAGCCAGTTCTACCTCGCGCTGTACTGGGCGCAGGAACTCGCTGCGCAGACCGAGGACAAGGAACTGGCGGCACGCTTTGCGCCGCTCGCCCAGACCTTGGCCGAGAACGAGGACACCATCGTGCGCGAGCTCCTCGAGGTGCAGGGCGCCTCCGTCGACATCGGTGGCTACTACCAGCTGGACAGCGAGAAGGTCGACGCCGTGATGCGGCCGAGCAAGACGCTGAACGACGCATTGGCGTCCGTGCAGGTCTGATCTCCGACCGACTGTAAATCCTCTGACACCCATTGCGGACGATCGATGTTCGCGATGGGTGTCACGTTTCGTGGGGCCTGGTCAGGCGAGCAACGCGTCGACGATCTCGTCCTCCGACAGGAGCACATGCGCTGCTGCCGGACCCAACGGCACGAAACTGTCGCGGCTCGTGACACGGGCGATCCGTCCCGGATAGTCCGCGTCGACGAGCGCGGCGATCACCGACTCCGCGACAGATCCGCTGCGGCGTGTCTCGTCGACGACCAGCACTCGCGGGAACTGCATCGCGTGCTCGGTGAGCGCGGTCAGCGGCAACGGTGCGAGCCACTGCAGATCGAGCACCGTCGCCGCGACCCGTTGCGCGCGGCGGCCGGCGCGCAGGCTCATGCGCACACCGTTGCCGAAGGTCACCACCAGCACGTCCCGGCCCTGCCCGTAGGTACGCACCGTGCCGGGCGCGACCGGCGCGGGGTCGGGGAACTGCTGCCACAGTCCGTCGTCCTCGTCGTAGAGATCGCGTTGGTGGTAGAGCGCGATCGGCTCCACGAACACGCACACGCGGCCTTCGGTGCGGGCCAAGGAAATACAGGCGCGAAGCAGACCACCTGCCGTCGCGGGATCGGACGGGACCGCGAGAACCAATCCGGGGATATCGCGCAGTGCCGCCACGGAATTGTCGTTGTGGAAGTGGCCACCGAAGCCGCGCTGATACGGCAGGCCTGCAATGCGCACCACCATCGGATTACCGAAATTGCTGTCGGAGAAGAACTTCAGTGTTGCGCCCTCTCCGCGCACTTGATCCTGCGCATTGTGCAGGTAGGCGAGATATTGGATCTCGGGGATCGGAAGCATCCCTGCCACCGCGAAACCGAGCGCGGTACCCAGGATCGTCTGTTCGTCGAGCAGTGTGTCGAACACCCGGAGCGCGCCGAAGTGCTCCTGCATGCCGCGCGTCACCCCGTACACACCGCCCTTGACTCCCACGTCCTCACCGAACACGCAGGCCTGCGGGAACTCCTCGAGGATGTGTCCGAGAGTGCGGTTGACGGCCTGCGCGAGCGTCAGCGGATCCGGTGGCAGCGGATGTGTGTCGTCGACTGGATGCCCCCGGCCGTGGACGTGCAGCGGGCGCATCACCTGGGCGGCGGATTCGAGCCGCGGGGGATGACGCAGTGCGTCGGCGACCTCGCGGACGTCGGCGCGTACCGATTCGTAGCGTTCGATGATCTCGGCGGGGGTGCAGCGACCCCGGGCGACGAGTTCGGCGGCCGTCGCGAGCAGCGGGTCGCGTGCATGGTCGGCGATGATCTCGTCGCGGCTGCGGTAGGCGCTCTCGACGTCCGACCCCGCATGACCGAGGAAGCGGACCGTCTTCAGGTGCAGGATCGCAGGGGAACGTGTCGCGCGGACCTGCTCGACGAGTTCACCGGTGGTGACGAGAGTGGAGACCGCGTCGTCGCCGTCCACCGAGCGGTACGTGATGCCCGGATACCGCGAGAGTGCCTGCTCGATCCAGCCGTCGGGACTGCGCACGCTGATTCCGAGACCGTTGTCCTCGCACACCAGCAGCAGCGGCACCGGCAGACCGCGATACGTGCAGTACGCGGCGGCGTTCAGCGAGCCCACCGCCGTCGAATGATTCGCCGAGGCGTCGCCGAAACTGCACACCACCACCGCATCCGACGGCCAGGTGCAGTCGAGTCCGAGCTTGTGCATACGGGCCAGTGCCAGCGCGAGCCCGACGGAACGCGGAAGATGCGACGCGATCGTCGAGGTCTGCGGCAGAACGCTCAGCGCCGGATTGCCGAACACCTTGTGACGGCCCGCAGAGATCGGGTCGAGGGTCGACGCGGCGCACCCGGCGAGCACGTCGCGGATCGGCGTGGTGCCGTCTTTCAGTGACGCGCGCGCAGCATAGAAGCCACCCGAACGGTAATGCAGCAGAGCGGGATCGGTCACACGAGTGAGTAGCCCCAGTGCGGCATTCGATTCGTGGCCCGCGGAGCCGATCGTGTAGAAACCCTCGCCGCGACGTTGCATCTCCCGTGCCGCGAAATCGAGGTGACGCGACTGCAGTTGCGCGTCGAAACAGTCGAGCAGCAGTGCGTCGTCGATCCTGCGGTCGGGGGTTCCCGTCCGGAGGGCCCGGATCGCCGTGTGGAAGTGGTCGTCGAGCGGCTCCGCCGTCATGTCCTCTGTTGTACCTCGGTGTCACCGCACCCGGAGGTCGATCGGCTGACCGTCGTTCGGGAAAGGCAACGAGGTGAAGTTCATCGGCGCCACGTAGTCGGCAGGCACGTGCCAGCGGTAGCGCAGCAACAGGTGATGGAGCACCGTCTTGATCTCCGCTCCGGAGAAATGCATGCCGAGGCATCGGTGGGCACCGCCACCGAACGGCGACCATGCGTACTTGTGCACGCGGTCCTCCCGGCGCTCGGGGGAGAAACGCCCCGGATCGAAATGTTCGGGATCGGGCCATAGATCGGCCATGTGGTGGCTGTAGTGCAGGCCGACGTTGATCAGCGTGCCCTTCGGGATGAAATGCCCGAGGATCTCGGTGTCGGCGGCCGCGCGGCGCACGATGCCGGGCACCGGGGTGACGAGTCGCTGGCATTCCTTGATGACGAGATCGAGTGTGGTGAGCTGGTCGAGTTGCTCGAACGCCGGAGTGTTCGTACCGAGTGCCTCCGACTCGTCGCGGCACGCCTGCTGCCATTCGGGGTACTGCCCGAGGTACTGCATGGCGGTGGACAACGTGATCGTCGACGTGTCGTGCGCTGCCATCATCAGGAAGATCATGTGGTTGACGACGTCGTCGTCCGAGAATCGTTCACCGTCTTCGGATTCGACGTGGCACAGCACCGAGAACAGGTCGTCGCCCTCATGTGCACGCCGCGCGGGCAGGTAGCGGCGGAAGAACTCCTCGAGCCGCGCGCGGCCCTGCACGCCTCGCCGCCATCGGGTGCCGGGCAGCGGGTGGCGCAGGATGGCAGTCGATGCCTGGACGCATCCGATGAATGCCTTGTTGACCTCGTCCATCTCACGCGCCGACGACCCCTCTGCGCCGCCCATGAAGATGGAGGTGGCGAGACCGAGGGTGAGTTCCTTGATGGCCGGATACGCGCGGAAACCTTCTCGGGGCCGCCAGGTGTCGAGGGTCTTCTCGATCGCCGGGTGCATGGACTCGGTGTATCGGGCGATGCGATCGCGAGTGAAGGCCTGCGACATGATCCGCCGGTGCGCGGTGTGTTCGTCCCCGTCGAGCAGCATCAGGCCGCGGTCGAAGAACGGGCCGATGAGTACCCGCCATCCGCCGCCGTTGACGAGTGCGCGGTCGCGGTTCTGCAGCGCGGCGCCGCACGCGTCGGGCCCGATGAGCACCACCCACGAGTTGCCGGCGAATTGGAACCACGACACGGGTCCGTGTTCGCGGTAGCGCTTGTCGTATGCCTTCAACGGGTTGCGCATGTAGTCGAGGGCGTACCCGATGTACGGCAGTCCCTTGTCGCCGGGGACCGGCGTGAGCCCGGGAGGGGCGGGGGCCAGCGTCTTCGTCACGGTGAACTCCACGGTTGGATCTGACATACCCTGTTGTCAGATAACTGTAATGCCAGTCACAGTTGTCGGGAGTGAATTCGAGGGTCGCCCCGGTCGCGCGCGTTACGTGAGGAACATGTCATGCTGGCCCGCATGGTCGACGTCGCACGTCCGAAACTGGAAGGCACTGTCGCGGTCGGGGGAGGACGCAGGCTCGGCTTCGCCGAGTTCGGATCTGCGCAGGGTCGCACGGTGTTCTGGTTGCACGGCACGCCGGGAGCGCGTCGGCAGATCCCGATGGAGGCCCGTGAGTTCGCCGATCGTCGAAATGTGCGTCTGATCGGATTGGACCGTCCCGGGATCGGCTCGTCGACAGCACATACCTACGACAATGTCCTGGCGTTCGCCGACGACCTTCGGATCGTCGCCGACACCCTCGGCATCGATCGGATGGGCATCGTCGGGCTCTCCGGCGGTGGTCCCTACACCCTCGCATCCGCCTACGCGATGCCCGAACGCGTCATGGGTGCCGCGGTGCTCGGCGGGGTCCCGCCCGTCGTCGGCCCCGACGCGATCTCGGGTGGTCTGATGCAGCTCGGAGCCCTCGTCGCGCCGCTGTTGGCCAGGGGAGGAATACCGATCGGCGCGGCGACGAGTGCGGCGATCCGCGTCGTGAAACCGTTCGCGTCACCGATCATCGATCTGTACGGGCGGCTGTCGCCGGAAGCCGATCGGCGGCTGCTGGCCCGCCCCGAGTTCAAGGCGATGTTCCTCGACGATCTGCTCAACGGCAGCCGCAAGCAGATGGGCGCGCCGTTCGCCGACATCGTCGTGTTCACACGCGACTGGGGATTCCGGGTGCCGGACGTGAAGGTGCCGGTGCGATGGTGGCACGGCGACACCGACCACATCATCCCGTTCGAACACGGCCTGCACATGGTGGATCTGCTGCCGAACGCGGAGTTCCATCACCTGCACGGCGAAAGCCACCTCGGCGGTCTCGGTGCGTCGGAGGAGATCCTGACGACCGTTCTGGATCTCTGGGACCAGGCCGACGCGCAGCAGTAGTGCTACTGCGACCGGTCGAGGAGAGCGAGCACCGTCTTGAGCTCGGCAGCATCGATCTGGCCGGGTGCCGACGGCGTCCCCACCATCCCGAACGTCGCGGCCGAACCGAATACCTGACCGGCCAGCCGTGAGATCACGCCGCGCCCACCCATCGACATGGTGATGATCGGGACTCTCGCGTGTTCTTCGTGCATGACGCGGGTGGCATCGAGCAACGTCAGGACATCGGCGGTGGAATTCGGCATCACCGCGATCTTGCAGATGTCGGCGCCCGACTCCTGCATGGCGCGCAACCGCGCGACGAGGTCGTCGCGGGCGGGGGTTCCGTCGAAGTCGTGGTTCGACGCGACCACCGCGACACCGTGAGCATGCGCGGCCTCGATGATCCGCCGCACGGCGGCGGGGTCGCGGCGGTATTCGACATCGACGAGGTCGACCGCTCCCGACGCTGCGAGCGCGACACAGAGGGTGGCGTAGTTCCCGTCGCCGATCGACGCTTCCCCGCCCTCGTGTGCGGTGCGGAACGTGGCCAGGAGCGGCACACCGTCGAGTTGTTCCGCGAGGGTGCGAGCCTGCGTGACGACGGCATCCGGATCGTCGAGGGCGGTGAAGAAGTCGACGCGCCACTCGACGAGGTCGGCCCGTCCGTCGAGGGCGTCGACCTGGTCGCGAAGTGCCTCCGGTGTGGATCCGGTGATGGGCACGAACACCGTGGGGGCGCCCTCGCCGATCGTCACACCTTTGACACGGACCGGTGTGATCGCTTCACCCATCGTCGACTCCTGTGCTGGTTGCCTGTGACCGAAGCACTATTCGATCACAGGCAACCGGGACGTCAGGGTCTGCGGTCCGGTAGATCCGCATCGTCGGAGGCCTGCGAGACCACGGCATCCACCGCATCAACGGAGGCAGGGGCCTTGTTCGGATCCGCCACGGCCTCACCGCGCGCGATCATGCCCGCTTCGTCCGACAGCGGGATCTCCTTGACGAGCCACGCGAGCAGGAACGCGATGATCAGGAACGGCACCAGGTACCAGAACACCGGAGCCAGCGAGTCGGCGTAGGCGTTGACGATGCCGTCCTGGATCGGCTCGGGGAGCTGCTTCATCACGGCGGGGTCCAGGGTCGCGGTGGCCTGACCGGCCTGCTCGGGGTCGGCACCGCCCTCGGTGAACACCGTGGTCAGGTTCTCCGAGAGATTGTTGGTGAAGATCGTGCCGAAGATCGCGACACCCAGCGCGCCACCGACCTCGCGGAAGTAGTTGTTGGTGCTGGTGGCGGTGCCGATCTCGTCGACGGGTACCGCGTTCTGCACGACGAGCACCACGACCTGCATGATCAGGCCGAGACCGAACCCGAAGACGAACAGCATCGCGCAGACGACCCACAGTGGAGTGTTGCCCTGCAGCGTGGTCATCCACAGCATCCCGACCACGGTGACGGCGGTGCCGACGATCGGATAGATCTTGTACCGCTGGGTCTTCGCGATGAGAAGGCCCGAGGTGATCGTCGTGAGCATCAGGCCGGCCATCATCGGCAGCAGCAACAGGCCGGACACCGCCGCCGACGTGCCGGACGACATCTGCAGGAACGTCGGCATGAACGCGATCGCCGCGAACATCCCGAGACCGAGGACGAACCCGATCGCGGTGGCGTTGACGAAGATCGAGTTGCGGAACAGCGACAGCGGAATGATCGGGTCCTGTACGCGAGACTCGATGAGCACGAACAGGCACACTGCGATGACGAGTCCGGCGCCGAACATCCACGTCATCGGATCGGACCAGCCGCGATCGGCGCTGCCGCCGAAGTCGGTGAAGAAGATCAGGCAGGTCGTCGCGATGGAGAGCGCCACGATGCCGGGGATGTCGATCTTCTTGGTGGGCTTCTTGACCGGCAGGGTCAGCATGAACCACGAGATGAGGAACGCGATGATGCCGATCGGGATGTTGATGTAGAAGCACCACTCCCACGACAGGTGGTCGACGAAGAATCCGCCGAGCAGCGGTCCGCCGACGGCTGCGAGACCGAAGATCGCGCCCAGCGGGCCCATGTACTTGCCGCGTTCGCTGGCCGGGACGATGTCGGCGATGATCGCCTGCGACAAGATCATCAGGCCGCCGCCGCCGAGACCCTGCATGGCACGGAACACCACGAAGGTCCAGAAGTCATCGGTGAACGCGCAGCCCACCGAGGCGAGGGTGAAGATCGCGATCGCGATGAGGAACAGGTGGCGGCGACCGAAGACGTCGCCGAGCTTGCCGTAGATGGGCATGACGATCGTGGTGGCGAGCAGGTACGCGGTGGTGATCCACGCCTGGTGCTCGACGCCACCGAGCTGGCCGACGATCGTCGGCATGGCGGTGGAGACGATGGTCTGGTCGAGGCTGGCCAGGAGCATGCCCGCGATCAGCGCGCTGAAGATGATCCAGATGCGTTTCTGGGTCAGAACCAAAGGTTCGTCGGTGGTGGTGGTCACGGGCTTCCTGTCGGATCGGGGCGGGCTGTCGGATCGGAGAGGCGCAGGGGCTGGCCGAAGAATTGTCGAGCGATCGCGATGTTGCGTTCCAGGAGTTCTTCGAAGGAATGGTCGTTGTCGTCGCTGAAGAACTCGTCGACGGTCTGGAAGGTGAGCGACAGAGTGACGCCCACGATCGCGTTCGGCAGCGGATCGTCCGGAGGCAATCCCTCCCGCGTCGCCACGAGTCGTGCGAAGTCGCGCTGCTGGGATTCGCCGACCGCCATGAGTTTCGCCATCAGATGCGGCTCGGCGCGGATGATGTCTCGGAACAACTGGTGTCGCTGCCGGGTGAAGTCGTTGTGGCGGGCTCGGGTGATCACGAGGCGCGCGATGTCACTGAGCAGTGTGGGGGAGAGGCCGGCATGGTCGCCCGCGCCGCGTGCGACGAACTCGTCCTGTTCCTTCTGCGGGAAACCCGTGTCGTATTCGCCGAACACCGCGTCTTCCTTGGTGGGGAAGTAGTTGAAGAAGGTGCGTCGCGAGATCCCGACGCGGTCGCACAGTTCCTCGACCGTGAACCCTGCGAGCCCACGCTCGGCCGTGAGGGTGCGCGCCTGCGCGACGAGATCGTCGTAGGTGCGTTGCATACGCCGACTCCGCGGACCGCCCGACAATATTGCACCTTCGCTCACGGGGTGCAATATTGCACCCGAATTCTATAGAGTGCAAAAATTGGACATCAGGTGAACCACGATCGGGTCGGAGGCTTGACCCACATGATCCGTTCGTCCACGTGATCCCGGGCCGCAGACGGATGATCCGCATGCGTCTGCGCCCACGCGGCCTTCTCGTCGAGCAGCGACGCCACGAGCGTCCACGTCTCCATCGACCGCGGCGGATGCGCATCGGCGGCGCGTGCCAATCGGCGTCGGTTGTCGTCGGTCATCGCGAGCAGATCGGCGCCCGTGATACCCCGATGCCACGCGAACCGTGCGAGCCCGAGGGCCTTGTCCCGACGGTTCTTCTCCGCCCGATCGGTGTGGGCGAAGTCGGCGTCGCTCATGTCTGCACCTCCTGTGTCCACACCATGATCCGTCCTCGTGGTGCCGGCCCGCCCACCGCCCGGTGACATCGCCCGCCCACCGCCCGGTGACATCGCCCGTTGACATCACCGGCCCACAGGCTCAGGCTCGTGGGGTGGGGCTTCCCGAGGGAACACCGAAAGAAGTTGTCGCACAAGCGGCCGAGCCGCCGCGTGTGCCCGAATTCGATCCCACCGTCGGCGTGACGGTGAACGTCGAGGCCCGCGGCACACCCCCACACAAGTTCGTGGCGATCGGCGACTCGCTCCTGCAGGGCTTCCAGAGCGCGGCCGTCTACCGGACCGACGTGTCGGTGCCCGCGATCGTCGCGTACGAACTCGGCGTGCTCGAATCGTTCCGCTACCCCCGCTACGGCGGACCGGGCGGGCTGCCACTGAACGTCGAACTCATGCTGCGCCGCCTCGAAGAGCGCTACGGCCCGCAACTGAAGCCGTGGGAGATTCCGGCCGCGCTGTTCACCCTTCGGGGCTTCATGGACGAGGTCGAGGACTACTGGGAACGCGGCCCCGGCGCGATCGCGCCGATCATCGGCACCTACAACCACAATCTGTCGTGCTACGGATGGGACCTGCGCGACGCCCTCGAGAAGACCGCCGCGCACTGCAAGGCACGTGTCGCGACACCCAGCGACAACCTCCTCGACCAGATCGTCGAGAACAACGGCGACCGCGCAGCCATGCACGTCTACCCGCACTGGGCGCCGACGCAGGAAGCGATGACGTTGCTCGACGCGGCCGCAGCCCTCGGTGACGATCACGACGACGACACCGACAGCGGTATCGAGACGCTCGTCGTGTTCCTCGGTTCCAACAACGCGCTCGGCACCGTCACCCAACTGCGTGTCGCGTGGAGCGGCGACGATTTCCGCGACCTCGACCGCAAGGGCGACTACACGATCTTCAGGCCCGAGCACTTCGACGCGGAATTCGCGGAGATCGTGGCGCAGGTGCGCCGGATCTCCGCGCGGCACGTCATCCTGTGCACGATCCCGCACGTCACCATCGCCCCGATCGCACGTGGCCTCGGCGACAAGAGCGGTTCACGCTATTTCCCCTATTACACGCGCCCGTGGATCGACGAACAGCACTTCGACGCGACACGCGACGAACACATCACCGGCGAGGAGGCACACGCGGTCGACACCGCGATCGACCACTACAACAACACGATCCAGCAAGCCGTCGCCGATGCCAGGGCCGACGGACGTGACTGGTACCTGCTCGATGTCGCCGGCGTGCTCGAACGCCTCGCGGCCCGCCGCTACCGCGACGACCTGCAGGCCAGACCCGCGTGGTGGACGCCGTATCCGCTGCCGCCTGCGCTCGCGGCGCTCGATCCCGTCCCCGACACCCGGTTCCTCACCGCCGATGGCAAAGGCGGACGGGCGACCGGTGGCCTGTTCTCACTCGACGGCGTCCACCCCACCACGGTCGGCTACGGAATCCTCGCGCAGGAAATCATCGGCATCATGGCGAGCGCGGGCGTCGAGTTCCGCCATCCGAACGGGACGGTGCGCACCGACACGACGGTCGACTTCGACCGCCTCGTCCGCCAGGACAGCCTCGTGCAGAGTCCGCCGCAGAACATCGACAGTGCGCTCTCGATACTCGGGTGGGCCGACGAGGTGCTCGACGTGTTCCGGCGCCTCCTCCGCCGCGGCGTGTGAGTGCTCCGAAGATTTTCTCGAGATTTTTCCTCTGTTGTGTCGATCGGAGTCTGCGTTGTTCGACGTGTAGACATCAGGGACCGAAAAGCGGTCCGCGGATACAGGGTCTACGAACGGAGAATCTCATGAAGTACATGCTGATCATGCGCGCCACCGACGCAGCCATCGAAGCGTCGAAGAACATGGATTTCAACGAAATCATCAACGCCATGGGCCGGTACAACGAATCGCTCGTCAAGGCAGGCGTCCTCCTCGCCGGTGAGGGGCTCGCCGAGGCGGAAGAAGGGTTCGTCGTCGATTTCGACTCCGAGACACCGCTCGTCACCGACGGCCCGTACGGCGAGACGAAGGAGCTGTTCAACGGCTTCTGGATCATCCAGACCTCCACCAAGGAGGAAGCCGCCGAGTGGGCCAAGCGGTGCCCCCTCGGACCGGGCAGCAAGCTCGAGGTGCGCCGTGTGCACGAGAACGAGGACTTCGACCAGGACAACGAGTACATCCAGAAAGAGCAGGTCTGGCGTGACGAGCTCGGAACCGATCGCCCGGTCGTCGGCTGAGTGATGACCGAAGACGCGACACTTCGCGCGCGACGCGCAGTGGACGCGGTGTGGCGGATCGAGTCGGCGAAGATCCTCGCGACCCTCACCCGCAAGGTCGGAGACCTCGACTTCGCCGAGGATCTCGCAGGGCAGGCACTGCTCGAAGCGATCGAGCAGTGGCCTGCCGCCGGGGTCCCCCGTAACCCTGCGGCGTGGCTGACCTCCGTCGCCACCCGCCGCGCTATCGACACCTGGCGACGGCAGGAACGCCTCGACGAGCGACATGCGCGCATGGCACGGGAACTCGAGAATGATGCGTCGCAGTTCGACGATCCGTCGTGGGATCCCGACCGCATCGACGACGACGTCCTGCGCCTGATGTTCATGTCGTGCCACCCGGTGCTGGGACGGAAAGCGCAAGTGGCGTTGACACTTCGTCTCGTCGGCGGTTTGACGACCGAACAGATCGGAAGGGCGTTCCTGACACCGACGTCGACGGTGCAGCAGCGTATCGTCCGCGCGAAGAAGACGCTCACGGCCGCGAAAGCGGTGTTCGAGGTGCCGGGCCGCGACGAATTCGCGCACAGACTCTCCGCGGTGCTCGGCGTGCTGTATCTGGTGTTCAACGAAGGGTATGCGGCCGGCTCGGGCGACGAGTGGCTGCGACCGGACATCAGCGCGGAGGCGCTGCGGATCGCGAGGATCCTCGCCGAACTCGTCCCGAACGAGCCGGAAGCACACGGACTGGTCGCACTCATGGAGCTCACGGCATCGCGGTTCCCCGCACGAACCACGGCGTCGGGGGAACCGATTCTGCTGGCGGACCAGGACCGCACAAGGTGGGACCGCGGGCAGATCACCCGCGGTCTCGCGGCGCTGGACCGCGCCGACGCGATCGGTCGTGGCCGCGGACCTTACGGTTTGCAGGCTGCGATTGCGGAGTGTCATGCGCGTGCCGCAGAGTTCTCGGATACGGATTGGAAGCGAATCGTACTGCTCTACGAGGCGCTACAGCGTCTGGCACCGTCACCGGTGGTGGATCTCAACCATGCGGCGGCGGTCTCGATGGCGTACGGGCCGGGGCCCGCGCTCGAGTACGTCGACAAGATCGTGGCGTCGGGCAAACTCGCCGGATATCACCTCCTTCCGAGCGTGCGGGGTGATCTCCTTGCGCAGCTGGGGCGCATCGAGGAGGCACGGGCCGAGCTCCTCGTCGCGGCCGAGGCGACGGGGAACGAACGCGAACGCGCCGTCCTCCTGACGAAGGTGGATGAACTGGACCTGAAGTCGCTCGGGCCGGATTAGCTACGTGAGGGTCACGATGTGCTCGTGGCCCGCGACTGCGGCCTGCAGCTTCTTGCGGGACAGCGTGCGCGGCCCGCAACCGCAACCGGCCGGAAGTTCGTCGTCCTCGAATTGGGTGGCTTCGACGGTGTCGATGAACTTGTCGTCGAGTGAGTCGTTGCCACGATTGTTGGCTTCACGGTCGCGGGAGCCGTGGCCGCCCGGTCCGACTCCGCACACGACCACCGGTCCTTCTTCGGTCTTGTACACGGCGGCCACGGTGTGGCTCTTGGGGCATCGCACTTTCAGGACAGCATGATCGCTGCGTTGTCGCCCGAGGTCCTTGATGGCCTGGAGTGCCTTTCGGCGTCGTTCGGTGGGTGGCGTTTCAGCGATGTTCATCGCTCCATTCCACCGCAGATACGCGCATTCCACCACGGTTCCGCCGAACCGATATCGATCGATATTCGGACGTAACCGACGATCCTCCGACTTCTGTCGAGCCGATGAAAGTTTCCTCCCCTCGTGCGGGTTTCCGTTGGTCGTGTGGGTGGGGAAACTCGTGGGAGGAGAGGAAACTTCCGTGACGATCAATCGATGACGGCGTGTTGGGTTCGGGCGAGGTGCCAGTGGTCGGGGCCGGGCAGGTGGAAGAGGATCCTCCCGACGCTTTGCTGGATACCATCGCTGTTCTCGCACGTCGCACTCACGGTGTGTGTGCCTTCGCTGACGCCCGTGAATTCGACGGTGCCGTACGTGACCGTGTTGAAGTCGATGCTTCTGCTGCCTGCACTCAGTATCGACGCCACGCACGTATAGGGCGAGCTCCTGTCAGGGGGTTGGTGATAGTTGAACCGGACCTGCACCGAGTCCTCTTTGGTGAAGACCGACCAACTCACGGTCGTTTCGATATCCGCCGACGCCGCCGGCGCCAAGCTCGTCAGTAGTACCAGCGGCGCTGCGAGAGCAACTGCTGCGCGCCGGACTCGTCTGCCATCCATTCGAGGTACCTCCGATTGCGGCTGAGGTTCCGACCCGATGTCCATCATGGGCGGTTCCGTCGGAGGCGGGTGTGGCAAACCGGGTGCTTTGCAAGGGATCCGTAACACTCGGTCGGTGCGGTGTCCTTGCCGTTACGCCGGGTGTCACGAAGGCGCAACGTCGTCTACGCGGCTTCCCAGGTGAACCCGTCGGGGTCGATGAAGGCGCCGGCCTGGCTGCGGATGGTGAGCCGGTGCGATCCAGTGCCGTCGGGGGAGACGCCTGCGGTCTTGGCAAGTGCGCTGCGTCCGAGCAGTGTCAATGTCACTGGTGCGCCGGGCATATCGAATTCGACGTACTTGCGACCGAAGCTCTTGGCGACGGTCAGGCCCTGGTCGGCATAGAACTGTTTGCTCGTCTTGACGTCCTCGACTCCGAGTTGCAGCACAACGTCGTCGATCTTCCGGTCTGCAACGCCGGTGTCCTTCTTCGATGAGGCCGCCAGCGTGCAGATCGTGCCGTCCGGAGCCTGCACGACGCCGCCGTAACCCCAGAGACTCTTCTTGACGGGCTTCAACTCTGTGGCACCGGCGTCGAGAGCACCGGCGACGAGGAGATCGACGGTGCTCGGCTGCGCCACCACGAGCGACAGCGTGAACCCACGGAAACCGGTCGAAGGCGCGTCGGACGCGCGGACGTGTACCCGATCACCCAAGTCGAAGGCGTCGACGTAGAACGCCTCGGCCGAGGAAGGGTCGGGAACCTCGAGGACAAGTGACTCGATGGAGACCATGGGTGCCACAGTAAATCCCGGGGACGGTCGCGCGACAGGGGTGTCAGGGAAGAGTGAGCGGGCCGAGCGCGAGGCGGTCGCACGCGACGAGAGTCAGATGCATGACGAAGAGCCCGCCCGCGATCTTCGCGGTCGTGATCAACCAGCCCCGCGGAGTGTCCTCGGCGATAGGCGGAGCTTCCGACTGAACAGCCACTGCTGCCGGGGGTCCGGAGCTGGTGGCGAGGTGGGTATGCGCGGTCCACCGTTCGCCGTCCCACCAGCGGATGAGACGGGGAGTCTGGGGGTCGGAGTACCAGCCGGGCGGCGGCGTGATCATGGGCTTGTTTGTCCTTTCGTCCGCTGAATATCCCGCCCGGGTCGGGTGGTGTTACGCCCGAAAATTGAGGTTTGCGTCACTCCCCGAAAAGGGTGGTCCTGACCCTTGACAACGTACAACCAAATGGTTGTATATTGGGGTCGTGAACGGAGACGACGAGGACCGGGCCGATGCCCTGTTCCATGCCCTCGCCGACCGAACTCGACGCGACATCATGCGCCGGGTGCTGGCAGGGGAGAGCTCGGTTTCCGCACTCGCGGCGAAATACGAGATGAGTTTCGCCGCGGTTCAGAAGCACGTTGCCGTGCTGGAGAAAGCCGGTCTGTTGACCAAGCGACGCAGTGGTCGCGAGCAGTTGGCGAGCGGCGACGTGGAAGCGGTGCGATCGGTGGCGTCCATGCTCACCGAGCTGGAGCAGGTGTGGCGTGGTCGTATCGCACGCATCGACGAACTCATCGCATCGGACTCGACCAAGAAGGGCTGAACCATGCCTGTCACCGACGTCGAACAAGATCTCGACAACCTGACCCTGACCATCACCGCCGATTTCGCCGCGCCTGTGGAGCGGGTGTGGCAGGTCTACGCCGACCCACGCCAACTGGAGAAAATCTGGGGCCCTCCGGGATACCCCGCGACCGTGGTCGACCACGACCTGAGGCCGGGTGGGAGGACGAACTACTACATGACAGGCCCCGAAGATGAGAAGTACTCCGGATATTGGCAGGTCACGGCAGTCGACCCGCCGCGGAGCTTTTCGTTCGCCGACGGATTCTCCGACGAGGACTTCACACCGAATCCGGAATTGCCCGTCTCGGAGAACGTCTTCACCTTCGTCGAGCGCGACGGCGGCACCCGAGCAACGTACGTGAGCACGTACGAATCGGCCGATGCACTGCAGAAGGTGCTGGACATGGGTGTCGTCGAAGGTGCGTCCTCGGCGATCGGCCAGATCGACGGACTACTGGCGTCCTGAACAGCGGCGAGATGCAACGCGAAACCCACGATCGGGTGCCGGATACGGGCACCCGATCGTGGCTGCCGTCAGGGGACGGCGACCTGAGTCGACACCGGAATGCTCGGGCGGTCGGTCCGCAGGGTGAGTTGCACCTGGCCCGGACCCGTGAATGCGTGCACGATCATGGGGCGCGTGCTGGTGTGATGTGCCGGAATGAACTGACTGACCGAGCCGCTACGGCCGGTGTCGAGATTGTGCCAATCGACGATCGCTGTGACGTCGCAGGCCAACAGGGTCGGTGCCCACTCACCGAGCGGTGAGAAGCCCTGCGAAATACGGAGTTCGATCGCATGGGAGGCGCCCGGAGCCGACGAGTACTGCGCCAGCGGTCCGTCGAACGCCGTTCCGGACGGCACCATGATGCCGGCGCAGATGCCGTTCCCCAATGTCAGCACCGGAGGCATCTGTACGTTCGTCATGGCGCAGGTTCGTGGTCCCACATTCGACCACCCGAGTTGACATGGATCAGCGGCGCCGGCAACGCCTGGCGCGGCGACGAGCAGTGCAGTGCCCATGAAGCCAGCAGCGGCGACTGAAGTAATGCGATGTGAAAACTTCATGGCCCGCATATCGGGAGACGAACGAATTTCATTACACCCGAATGCCGGCGCGCCAATCGGACGCCCGGACGCGAAGGTTTTCGTATCATCTCGGCGTGTAAGTACATTCGCGTTTTCCGGCTGTCAGGAGTCCTGAACATGATCAAGCAGATCGTCACCGGTGTCGACAACAGTGAGTCCGCTTTTGCGGCCGCGCGACGTGCCGCCGAACTTGCTGTGGCACTCGACGCCGAACTCCGGGTGGTGTCGGCCTACGGGAAGTTCGAGGCGGAACGAGTGGAAGTCGGCGGTGACGAGTTCCTGCTCTCCACCGAACGGAGCGCCATGGAGCTCGCCGACTCCGTGAGCGCCCGCCTCCATGGAGAAATCCCGATGGCTCGGATCAGCACGTCTGCCGAGGAAGGAAAGCCCGGGGAAGCCCTGGTGCGTGTCGCGGGCAATCTCGACGCCGGGTTGATCGTCGTCGGCAATCGGCGAGTCCAGGGGCCGGTTCGCGTGCTGGGGAGCATCGCGCGGGATGTGGCCGCGCACGCATCGTGCGATGTCTATGTCGTCCACACGACATAGTTCTGTCGCGTAACAACCCCTCGGGAGCAGAAGCGAAGGAAAAAGGCAGACGCGAACGGTCGACCGTTCGCGTCTGTCTCGTCTCTTCGCGTATCCGGTCGCGAGATAGACCTATACGGCGCGGTACGGCCCTGATGTGCGCCCGTGATCTTCTCCGGATTGCCACCCATCCGGGTGAGTTCCGGCGCCGAAGTACCCATAGACGGTGCAAGGCCGTCGCCGAGCCGAATCGTGTCGGCCCGGATGTCGATGACAAGGAGCAGCAACATGCGCGCACTGGTAGAAGCTGGATTCATGGCGATTCACACCCCGCTCGTCGAGGCCTACACCTGGTTGCTGTCTGTCGTGCCGATGTGATCGGAAAAATCAGTTCCTGAGACCGGGCCCTGGAGTGGGCATCCTGACAATGGTTCGTAGAGGAACCAGGCAGGATGTTCACACGGGACGACAGTCTTCGGAATGCATCTGAGAACTCGGTGAGCGTCGGTGTGTGACGAGTGAATACAGGCGAGCTCCTGGTAGGTCGGCAAGTGCTTACGCCCCTGCCCCTACCAGGAGCTCGATTGCCGTAATCGGCTGTGGCACTCTGTTCGTCGCACCCAGCTCCGACGAGCCCGGTCGACGACCGCGGCGGCCAGGGCGAGCATGGCGTCGTCGGCCGCATCGTCAGGATCGACCTCGCGGGCCGGTGCTGAGTGAACGTTGCCTATTGGCGGCGTGCCGTAGCTGCAGGATCCGTATGCCTCCGGCGGCTCCGACGATGATCGCCCCGGCGATGGCAGCGAACAGCAGTGCCACGCCCAGTGGCAGCGAGAAGTCCCATCCGAATAGTTCGAGGGTGATGCTGTCGAGATTCTGCAGAATGAATACCAACAGCAACAGCAGGATGAGTGCACCGGTCACCAGGGCAGTCCAGAGTGCGCCGGTGCGGGTGCGCCTGATGCCCTTACCTCGGGCAAGGTCGGGATGCAGTTCATCGACGGCGTCCGGATCCGGTGCGCCGCCCGAGGGGGGAGCGGGAACGTCGCTGCGGTGCGAGGACGCCGAGGAATCAGGGTTCGGATCGCCAGGGTCCCTCGATGTGGTTGCCATGTCCGGTGGAGTACCCAGACTTCGTGCCGGTTATCCCCGGTGCGGTTCGGCGGCTTCCCGACCGTTTCCGGTCGGGGGCACACTCCTTCATCCGGCCAGGTCGTCCCGCCCGATCGGATCCATCTCCCATTCGGCAGCGCCGAATGCCGGCCCGTCGCTGAGCCGCTGCACCGCCCACACTCCGATCACAACAAGGAGGCCGAACACTGCGCCCCCAACAACCGGCCTACGGCACCACCGTTTCTCCGTCGTCACCTGAAGATGATGGCACGCGCACCCGCGAGATCCGAGCTCGTCGCTGTCGGGGGTGGGTGGCATGGTTGGCCCATGTTCGAGATGACCGCCGCGGCGGCCCGACGCACCGCTGTTGCCGCTCAGGGCTTCACCGACCGGCGTCCGGCAGGCTCGGTCACTCGGCGGCGCGTGCTGCAGACCGTCGATCGGACGGCCCTACTTCAGATCGACTCGGTCTCCGTGGCAGTTCGCGCGCACTATATGCCGGTATTCAGCAGAATCGGCGGCTACGAGCGCGACATCCTCGACGCCGCGGCGTGGCATCACAGCCCACGGACGCCACGCGCACTTGTCGAGTACTGGGCGCACGAAGCGGCGCTGATCCCCGTCGAAGACTGGTCGCTGATGAGGTGGCGCATGCACCGCTACGAAGGGGGCCGGTGGGAGGGCGAACGACGGGTTCTCGAACGCAACCCGACCATGAGCCGGGACATCCTCGATGTGATCACCTCGGTCGGTGCTGCGTCGGCGGGCGAGATCGAGAAGCACCTCCGAGTGGAGCCATCGGGCAGCCGTGGGCCATGGTGGGACCGCAGCGACGTCAAAGTGGTCTGCGAGCAACTCTTCGCGGTGGGGGAGTTGTCGGTAGATCGGCGGGTCGGTTTCATCCGCTACTACGACCTCGCCGAACGGGTCCTGCCGGGCGTCGTGCTTGCCGCCCGTATCGACGAGGGCGACGCAGTCCGGGAGCTGCTTCGCAGATCTGCGCGAGCGCACGGCGTCGCGACCGCCGCCGACCTGCGCGACTACTACCGACTCTCTGCTGACCAGGCACGGCCCGCCATCGCAGACCTCGTGGACGAGGGCACACTTGTTCCGGTCGCTGTCCGAGGTTGGGGCGAGCCCGCGTATCTGCACTCGGAGGCGCGAGTGCCGCGTCGCGCACGAGGCACCGCGCTTCTGAGCCCGTTCGACCCGCTGGTGTTCTATCGACCCCGCACCGAGCGCATCTTCGGCTTCCGGTACCGCATCGAGATCTACACGCCTGCGCACAAACGTGTGCACGGGTACTACGTCTTCCCGTTTCTCATGGGCGGCGAACTCGTTGCGCGCGTAGATCTCAAGGCGGACAGAGCAGTTGATGCACTGTGTGTACCGGGTGCATTCGTCGAGGACGGAGCGGATGTCGGCGCCGTTGCAGAGGCACTCGCGGCGGAGCTACTCGCGATGGCGAACTGGCTCGGGCTCTCCGGCGTCGTGGTAGGGGATCGCGGCAATCTGGCTGCGAAACTCGCGGCCCAGTTGTGAGGCAGGCAGATCGCCAGTGCATCAGTGACGCAATAGATCGATGAAATGAGTGCGCTGTTTCCCAGTGCCTGAACCAGATTCGTCAAAAGTCTGTGATATTCCTCGATATCGAATGAACCCGGATGTGCAATGCCGAGTGAAATGACCGAGACGGGTGCAGGCATTACGCGCTTCCTCCGCACGAACACAAGACCGCGCGACCGAACTCGTCCTCGCTGACGTACCCGTGTGCGCACGCCTTGACACGCACACGAGATTCCGAAATGCGCACACTGGGGATTTCGCGCCACGTGGGCAGCCAGGCCTGGACGAACCGAGCAGGGGAGTCCGGGCGGTGCTGGTTCTGCGCGGACTCGACCAGCGTGGCGGCACCGTGACGCCCGACAAGCTCGGAGATCTCGGCGCGGTGATCGGCTGTGAGCTTGTGGAAACTCGCGGTCAGGTGACGGCCGCGGAGGGATGCCTCGAGCAGATCGAGGTTCATCTGTGCGTCGGTGTTCTCGACTCCGCCCGCAGCCGTATCGCACTCGGCCTTGATCGTGTCGAAGTCGTCTGCATTGTCGGTGGAATCTGCGGCCGCCGCGGTTTCGCTCGTGTTCGCGCGGTGGTGAGTTTCGTTCACGACGCGGCGGCGGTTGTTTTCTTCTTCGAAGTCTTCTTGACGATGTTCTTCTTGAAGGATGTTCTTCTTAGTGGGCGGATCATCCACTGGTGGGAAATCGTCCAGTGGAGAATCACCGTTTTCAGAGTGATCCATGGGGCGATTTTCGCCTGATGGTGCGTCGTCTTCGTTGTCCATCGGCTGATTTTCGCCTGATGGGTCTGAGCTGGGTGGTTCCTGCTGTGCGGGATCGGTGATCACGTAGCGTGTCCCGGTCCGCCGACCTCGTTCGTCGGTGACGATGACGCGCAGCAGGTACCTGTGGGACTCGAGTTCCTTGATGGCAGATTTGATCGCCGCTTCCCCTTCGGCGCCGGTCTTGGCAAGGGCCGCGACGGACGTCCTCCACCCGGCGCGGTGGGACATGAGTTCGACGAGCAGGCCGCGTGCACGACGTGATAGTTGACGATCGCGCACCCAGGAGTTCGGGATCACGGTGAAATTGTCTGTGGGAAGGCTGTATCCACGTTCGATGGTGCTCACGAGAACACCTCGATGGACAGATGGGTATGCTGACCCATGGTTCGACTCCTTTTCAGTCGGACTATCCGGCCCGTCGCGAGGTGCGAACTCGTGGCGGGCCTCTTATGTGGTTGTGGTGGCGCTACCGAAGATCAGTTCGTGCTCCGCGGCCTGGTCGTCGGGACTGCCATTCTCGGATCGTCTCGGGTCGCCATCCGCGGATTTTTGCGATCAGAACGTCCGGCTCGGGAAGGTTGTAGGTGACGAGCGAGGTCGGCTTGACCCCGATGATCTCGGCAACCTCCGCGCGGGATAGGAAACGCTCGGTCATCCCCGTTACTCCTTCGGCTCTGTGGGGCAGACGATAATGACGGGGCATAGTGAGGTCAACGCTGTTGGATATCGCCACGACTTTTACGGGTGCATGACTGGAGAGTCCGCCACTGTGTCGCGGGCGCAATCGGCATGCTCGACGGCGTGTGAAGTCGATGTAGGTGGACCTCAGGTCTTGCGCGGGCGTCCGGGATAATCCTTACTCTGCGGCTCTGAGAGCCGCCAGCGCATCGTCCAGACGCGGATGGATGGTCAGGATCTTGCTGAGCCCCAGCAGTTCCAGGGGGCGGGCGGTGGCATTTCCGTGCGCAACCACTGCGAAGCCGACGTTGTCGAGAGTGCGTTTGGACAGCCCCATGAGGAGGGCCATGCCCATCGAGGAGAGAAAGTGCACGTCGGTGAGGTCGATGATCAGACCGGACGGGTTTTCCTCGAGCAAGCCGAGCGCTTCTTCCTCCAAGAGGGGAGCGCTGGCCAGATCCACTTCACCGCTGACCGAGAGCACGGCAACAGAGCCGTTGCGGGTGGTCCGCAGAGTCATCCCGAATTCGATCGACTGTTCATCCATAAGCGCCATTATCCAGGCTCACCGCCCTACACGATGCACCGCATCCGGTATGGCCGAGTGCGACAACGCTGCGTTCGCGACGTACTGATCGATCAACTGCCATGCCGCCGCGCACTTTCGGCTCGGATATCCGTGCCGCCTCGTCCTCGCGGAGGCTCAGGTCGGGGAGCGCCGAATCTCGGGGTCCTTCTCGGAGAAATAACCGGTTGACTGCGGCAGATACCGTTGTGGGACCTCGAAGGTAGCGGCCCGCAACAGTGTCTGCGGCCTTCGGAAACCGAAACGGAGTTGAATGATGTCCCCGCGAATCGAACGGCGGATCGCGAACTTTGCGTCCATCCTCGACGACGGCACCCGTCGCCAGGCCGAGGCACTGGCGCGGCTGCCGTTCGTGCGCCCACACGTTGCGCTCATGCCCGACGCCCACGTCGGCAAGGGGTCGTCGGTCGGCACGGTCATCCCCACCGTCGGCGCGGTGATCCCCGCTGCCGTGGGTGTGGACATCGGGTGCGGAATGTCTGCCGTGCGCACTGCCTACAGCTTCGCCGATCTCACCGGCTCGCTCGCGCAGCTGCGGCTGGCCGTCGAGGATGCGATCCCGCTGTCGCCCGGAAACTACAACGACAAGCTGAACCGGTTCCGGTTCACCGTGACGAAGCTCGACGAGCTCGAGAAGCTTGCCGCGAAGCACGACGTCGACCTGTCGCATTCGCCGAAGTGGCGTCAGCAGCTCGGATCCCTCGGTGGTGGAAACCATTTCATCGAACTGTGCCTCGACGAGGCCGACCGGGTGTGGCTGTTCCTGCACTCCGGGTCGCGTGGCGTCGGAAACAAGATCGCGCAGAAGCACATTGCGATCGCACAGAAGCTGATCCGGGAGCGGTCCATACACCTCGAGGACCGTGACCACGCCTATCTGTCGGAG
Organism: Rhodococcus sp. NPDC060086; assembly: GCF_042730275.1. Classification (NCBI taxonomy): domain Bacteria; kingdom Bacillati; phylum Actinomycetota; class Actinomycetes; order Mycobacteriales; family Nocardiaceae; genus Rhodococcus; species Rhodococcus sp. NPDC060086. The sequence continues at coordinate 15,133 of NZ_JBHWWZ010000025.1, read as the reverse complement.
GAGACGCCCGAGTTCGACAGTTACATCGCCGAACTGCACTGGGCGCAGCGCTTCGCCTACCTGAACCGCACGGAGATGATGGACCGGTTCCTGCAGGTGTTTGCGAACTGGCTCGGCGTCGACGTGAAGACCGTCGAGGTCGAGCGCGTGAACACGCACCACAACTACACCCAGCGTGAGGAGCACCTGGGCGAGTCGGTGTGGCTGACGCGTAAGGGTGCGATCGACGCGCACGAGAACATCGTCGGCATCATCCCGGGAAGCATGGGTACCCGCTCGTACATCGTGCGCGGCAAGGGGAACGAGGTCGGTCTGCAGTCCGCACCGCACGGTGCCGGTCGCCGGTTCTCCCGGTCCGAAGCGAAGCGCCGCTTCACCGAAGCCGACCTCGCGGCCCGAATGACGGGTATCGAGTACCGGCACGGCCCGCAGTGGATCGACGAGATCCCCGATGCCTACAAGGACATCGACGTCGTGATGGCCGACGCCGGCGACCTCGTCGAGGTGGTGCACGAGCTGCGTCAGGTCCTCAACGTCAAGGGCACCTGATGCCGCGTAGGTGTACGAGATGACGGTTGGTGTACGGAAATATCCGTACACCAACCGTCATGTGCATACACCAACCGGATCTCGCCGGCCTACACCAGGCGCGTCACACCGATCGTATGGTCGGTGGTGAACTCCTCGATCGCCCACTCACCGTTGAAACGGCCCAGGCCCGAATTGCGCTCGCCGCCGAATGCCACGTGCGCCTCGTCCTGCACCGTCATCTCGTTGATGAACGTCATGCTAGACTCGACCTGCTGAGCGAACTGCAGACCGCGGTCGATGTTCTGCGTGAACACCGCGCTGGACAGACCGAACTCGTGATCGTTCGCCAACTCCAAGGCGTGCGCTTCGTCGTCGGCACGCAACACCGCGACCATCGGCCCGAAAATCTCCTCGCGCGCGATCTCCATGCCCGGCGTGACGTCGACGAACACGTGCGGCGGCACCACGCGGCCGGTGATCTCGCCGCCGACCGCGACACGCGCACCGTCCTGCCGGGCCTGGTCGATCTTGTCCTGCAGGCCCTTCAACTGCGAATCGTTGACAACCGGCCCGATCAGGGTGTCCTCGGCGGCCGGATCGCCGTGCGGCACGGACTGTGCAGCGGCGGTGAATCGTTCGACGAACTCGTCATACACCGGCGCCTGCACGATGATGCGGTTCACGGCCATACAGATCTGGCCGGAATGCAGGAACGACCCGGTCACCGCGGCGTCGACGGCTGCGTCGAGGTTCGCGTCGTCGAGTACCACGAGCGGCGCGTTGCCGCCGAGTTCGAGCGCGACCTTCTTCAGGTGCTTCCCGCTGGTCGCGACCGAACCGACCTGTTTGCCGACGGGCGTCGATCCGGTGAACGAGATCAATCGCGGTACAGGATGTTCGACGAACGAATCGCCGATCTCGGAACCGGCACCGACCACCACGGACAGTACGCCCGCGGGCAGGCCGGCTTCCTCGAAGATCCGGGCGATCAGCAGGCCGCCGGTGACCGGGGTGTCCGACGCGGGCTTGATCACGACCGCATTGCCGAGCGCCAGGGCGGGTGCGACGGACCGCTGCGACAGGTGCAGCGGGAAGTTCCACGGGCTGATGACTCCGACGACTCCGATGGGTTTCTTGTACACCCGCATCTCGCGGTTCGGAGTGTTCGAATCGAAGATCCGACCGTGGACGCGTGCCGGGAACGACGCCGCCTCCAGCGTGATGCCGATGGCGAGGGACACTTCGATGTCGGCCTTGATGCGGGTGGACCCGGACTCGGCGACCAGCCAGTCGGCGATCTCGCTGCGACGTTCGTCGAGGATCTGCGCGGCGCGGCGAAGGATCGCGGCCCGATCGGCGGGCCCGGTTGCTGCCCAATTCTTCTGGTCTTCCCGGGCTGCGGTGTACGCGTCGTCGACGTCCTCCACCGTGGCCTGACGGATCGTGGCGACCACGGAGTCGTCGAACGGATTGGTGTCGGTCAGGACGCGTTCGGAGCGTCCCTCACGCCACTCGCCTCCGATGAACTGGGAGGAAACCGGCTGTCCGGCGAAAGTGGCGGTTGAATCGAGATCTGTTGTCATGGGGTTTGAACTCCTCACTGATCTTGCTGTTTGTCGACGGTCGCCCGGTCCCTGTGCGTGTCGTCGACAGCGGAATCGGATGAAATCTACTTCGACGGCCAGCCGGTGTATCCCTCGGCGAGATACTGCTGACCGTAACGGGATTCGGTGATAGTGGCCAGCTCGCCGAGTGCCCGCTTGCGTTCGAACGCCGTGGCGTCGGAGCGGGTGTGGAGCATCGACGTCATCCAGTACGAGAAGTTTTGTGCCTTCCACACCCGCCGCAGTGCGGTGTCGCTGTAGCCGTCGAGAAGCGCGGTCGAGCCGTCGCCGAAGAACGACGTCAGTGCCTCGGCGAGGACCTTCACGTCGGCCAGTGCCAGGTTGAGGCCCTTCGCTCCGGTTGGGGGGACAGTGTGCCCGGCGTCCCCGACGAGGAACAAGTTGCTGTGGCGCAGCGGCTCGCACACGTACGAGCGAAACGGCAGCACCATCTGCTCGAAGATGCGGCCGCGCGTGAGTTCGAAGCCGTCGGCTCCGTCGACGCGACGCTGCAGCTCGTCCCAGATCTGTTCCTCGCTCCAACTCGAGGCGTCCTCACCCGGATCGCACTGGAAGTACATGCGCTGCACGGTGTCGCTGCGCTGGCTGATCAGTGCGAAACCGTGCTCGGAACGCGCATAGATCAGTTCGGGTGCGCTCGGCGGTGCTTCGGTGAGGATCCCGAACCACGCGAACGGATACTCGATGAAGTGATCGGTGCGGTCCGGGACGGCCTGGCGGCAGATGCTCCGCGAACCGTCGGCGCCGACGAGGATGCGACACCGGACCTCGACGCGGGTGCCGTCGGCTTCGGCGAACCGGATCTTCGGGGTATCGGTGGCGACGTCGAGGACCTCGGTGTCGCTGACGGAGCACCGGACGTCACCACAGTCGCGAGCACGGGCGGCGGCGAGGTCGACGAACACCTCGTTCTGCGGATACAGCCATACCGATTCGCCGACGAGATCCTGGAAGTCGATGCGGTGGCTTTCGCCGCCGAAGCGGAGGTCGATGCCGTCGTGGCGGTGGCCGTCGGTGAGGACGCGACCGTCGACGCCGGTCTCGGCGAGCATCTGCACGGAGCCGTGTTCGAGGATGCCGGCGCGGTGGGTGGTGCTGATGGTGGCGTGGTCGCGCTTCTCGACGACGACGTTGTCGATCCCCGCGCGGGCGAGCAGGTGGGAGAGCATGAGGCCGGCGGGTCCGCCGCCGAGGATGCCGACCTGCGTGGAGACGATGGTTGTGCTCATGCCTGCAACCATCCTGTGATGCACGGCACTGCGCGAGGGTCGTTATCGTTCAATGAGAAAATCTGAGGTCGTTGCGGGGTGTTCACCGAGAGCGCGGGCGATGCCGCGCGCAGCGGTGAGGAGCACAGCGATGATCGCCTGACGCTGCTCGACATCGGTGGGGATTACGACCCCCAACGCAGCCAGGGCATGGCCGGACCGGTCGACGACGGGCACCGAGATGCCCGTCGTCCCGTCGTCCAGAACCCCGTCGAAACTCGCGTAACCCCGCCGACGGATCTCCGCGAGGGTGCTGCGGAACGAACCTGAGGTGGTGGGGAAGAGCTTGTCGAGGTCTGGATGTGTTTTTTCGTACCCGACCTGAACCTCGACGGGGGATTGTGCGAGTAGCACCATCCCCATCGACGTGGCATGCGCGACCATCCGGCCCGCCACCGTCGCCTGGTTGATCACCGACCCCGACGACGACAATCGCTCGACGACGAGCACCTCGCCTTCTTTGAGAATCGCCAGGTGTGTGTGCTGATGCACCACCGACTGCACATCCTGAAGGAAGGGCAACGCCGTCTCGCTCAGGCCCTCGACAGGTGAACTGCGCGCGGCGAGTTCCCACAGTCGCAGCCCCAGCCGAACCCTGCCGCCGGATTCCCGCGCGACGAGCCCGTGCTGGGCCATCTCGCCGATGAGCCGGTAGATCGTCGGCTGCGGGATGTCGGCGCGACGAGCGAGCGCGCTGACTGTCAGCGCCGGCTGGGTGCGGTCGAAGGACTCGAGAATGCGCACGACCCGGTCGAGCATGGAGTCACCGGAAGGGGAGTTGGCCATGTCGCGATTATCGTCCGAGGAGTAGATACGCGAAATGACGGTTGCTGTCAGGAAATATCCAAGCACCAACCGCCATATCACGTACATATGAAGATCTCGTCGCGTCACGCGGGCATCTCCGGAGTCAGATCCGCCAGCACCGTGGGGCGGTAGAACAACCCCTCGTGCGTGCCGCTGGCAGCGAGCTCGACGTCCGCGCCGGGAATCTCACCGTCGACGGCGGCAGCGTCACCTATCTGGTCGTTCAAGAATAGACGGCAGATCCGCAGGTCCTACGTTGCTACAGGCGCGTAGCGATCGCGCAGATTCCGCTTGAGGATCTTCCCGGCCCCCGACTTGGGCAGTGCTCCGTCGAGAATGTGTACCACTCTGGGGACCTTGAAACCTGCGATGAGTTCGCGGGTGTGCGAACGCAGTTCATCCTCGGTGGTCTTCGCGGACTCACGCAGGACCACCGCGGCATGGACGGCCTCGCCCCATCGGGGATCCGGGATCCCGAACACCGCGACCTCGAGTACGTCGGGATGCCGGTAGAGCGAGTTCTCGACCTCGGTGGAGTACACGTTCTCACCGCCCGAGATGATCATGTCCTTGAGTCGATCGACGACGTAGAGATAGCCGTCCTCGTCCATGTACCCCATGTCACCCGTGCGGTACCAGCCCTGATCGTCGAGCGCCGCTGCTGTCTCGTCGGGCCGGTTGAGGTAGCCGAGCATGATGTTGGGGCCGCGGACGACGATCTCTCCCACATGCCCGGGCTCACACACCTCTGATGTCTCGGTGCGTATTTCGAGATCCACGCCGACGACAGGCCGGCCGGCCGAACGCAAGCGTGCTGCCGCGTCGGGGTCGGCACCCGAGACGCCCCGACGGTGGTCGTCGTGGGTCATGAACGTGATGATCGGCGCGCCTTCGGTCATGCCGTACACCTGGCACCAATCGCATCCGAGCGCATCGATCGCCGATTTCAGGACGGACTGCGGCATGGGGGAAGCACCGTAGAGTACCGATTCGAGAGACGAGATGTCGACGTCCTCGGGGATCGGTTCGGACAGAAGCATCGTGACCATGGTCGGCACGAGCATTGCTCTCGTGACCTTCTCCTGCGCAACTGTTTCCAGCCAGTTTCGTCGCTCGAATCCCGGCACGATCACGTGCTTGCCACCGACCCAGGTGAGAGCGACCGTGGACGCACCGTCGGCGAGGTGGAACATCGGGCCGGCGTGCAGGTAGACGGCATTCTCGGTGTAACCCAGGCAGATCAGAGCATGCTTGGCGTTGGCGACGAGATTGTTGTGCGTGAGCATTACGCCCTTCGGGCGGCCGGTGGTACCGCCGGTGTAGAAGATCCCCGCGACAGCGCTGCCTTCGATCTCTCTCGGTGCAGGCTGTGCAGTGGAGATGATCATGTCATCGAAAGACACACAATCCGAAGGGCATTCACCGGTGCCTGCGTAGACGAGGGTGTCAAGTGATTCGACGGTCTCGACCAACTCGCGGCCGACGTCGACGAAATCCTCGTCGACGATCAGTACGCGGGAGGCGGAGTCGTCGAGGATGAGCTCGATCTCGGGTGTCGACAGCCGGGTGTTGAGTTCGTTGAGGACCCGGCCACTGCGAGGAACCCCCAGCCAGGCGACGAGGTGTGCTCGACTGTTCTTGGCCAGCACGGCCACGACGTCACCTTCGGTGAGGCGGAAACCGTCGAGCGCGGCGTCGAATGCCGAGACGTACCGGCCGAGTTCCCGGTAGGTCCACCTGATGTTTCCATCCACCACTGCTTCTCGTGATCCGAACAGTCGAGCTGCGCGGTCGAGGGCGGAGGAAATGTTTTCGTTCATCGTCGTTCCTGTCTGGAGTTCTCGTCTACTCGGTTCGGCTCAGGAATCAGTCGGTGAAGGTGCAGTTGCCGCCCTGGATGATCTGCGGGAGCGTGTCGCCCTGCTGCTCGAGCAGGGAGAAGTACAGGCTGCGGGCGCCGGCCGCGTCGACGACGCTCTCGACGTTGCCGTCCGCGCCGTAGTTGATGAGTGCGCCGTGGATGAGGAAGACGGCGTCGGTGACCTCGGTATTCTCCGCGGGAGCTTCCAGAGTGTGGGTGGAGCCGGCCGGTTCGTAGATGTAGGAGCCGGCCACGTTCACGGAGTCGTCGCCGTACTCGCGGTAGAACCACTTGCCCGATTCGGTGAAGCCGTGCACGGCACCGGTGTGCATGTGGGTCGGGATCACGGTGTCCGGCTGGAATCGGGTCTTGACGACGAAGAACCCGTTCTCCACGTCTGCGACGTAGAGCTGCATCGACAGTCCCGGGGCCAGTACTCCGTGTGTCCAGGGCAGGTCCTTGGTCTGGCGGGTCAGAGCTGCGGGGATGGCGAAAGCGGTCATGGGAGTTTCCTTTGTTCACTCGAGGAGCTGTTGGGTTCTTGTGTCTAATGTCACAGGAATCCGAGGAAACGCCAGTGTCGGCGACGTCTCCTCGCCGGACGACGTGCGGCAACTCGTCGCCGACGTACGCGAGCACCTCGGCGGAGTCGACGTGCTGGTGAGCAATGCCGGCATCGCGGGCCCCACCGCGCCGGTGGAGGACTACGACCCGGATGCCTGGGAATCAGTGGTCACGGTGAACCTGGACGGTACCTTCACCGTCATCCGCCACTTCGTGCCGCTGCTGAAGGAAGCGGGTTCGGGCAGCGTGCTGATCATGTCGTCGCTGGCCGGCCGGTTCGGATATCCCAACCGCATCGGATACTCCACCACCAAGTGGGGGCTGGTCGGGTTCACCAGGACGCTGTCGCAGGAACTCGGCCCGCACGGCATCACCGTGAACTCTATCCATCCCGGAGCGGTGATCGGCCCACGTCTGGACAAGGTGTTCGAAGGCCGCGCGCAGACGTCCGGCAGGTCGGTCGACGAGGAGAAGGCCGACGCCCTGAAGAACCAGTCGATCAAGGCGTTCACCGATCCCGCCGACATCGCGGCGCTCGCCGTGTTCCTCTCCGGGCCGCACGCCCGCACGATCTCCGGCCAGCAGATCAGCATCGACGGGGATTCGAAGGCCGCACAATGACCGTGCCGTCCGACGGTTCGGCCGCGGACTCTCGAAGCGCTGAATCCGAACCTCGATCACTGTGGCGCGGTCGGCTGCTGCTGATCGTCGGCATCGTCCTACTGGGGATCTCGCTACGGTCCGCGGTGACCGGCATGTCGCCTTTCCTCCCCGAGATCCGCGAGGACCTCGGAATGGGTGCGGCAGCCGCAACACTGCTCGGAATGCTGCCCACCCTGTTCTTCGGTGCGGCGGGCTTCGCGGCGCCGGTGTTGATTCGACGAACCAGCTTGGAACTCACCGCGAGCGTCGCGATGATCCTGGCTGCAGTGGGCCTGTTCGCACGTTCGGTGGTCGGTGGCGTCCCGCTGTTCCTCATCCTGTCTGCCGTGGCGTTGTTCGGCATGGGGATGGGCAACGTCGTCGGTGCTCCACTGGTGAAGAAATACTTCCCCGACCGACCGGCGCCGATGCTCACGACCTTCGCCCTGTTGATGCAGGCCGGCGCGACCATCCCCGCCATGCTGGCGTTGCCGCTCGCGGATGCCGGTGGAGGATGGCGCTTCTCGATCGGATCCTGGGCGCTGCTCTCCGCCGTCGCCGCGGTTCCGTGGATCGTGCAGTTGATCAAGGTGTCGCGCACCCCGTCGACCGCGTGGCCGGTCGGACTGGCCGCCGCGGCCGAGGGGGAGAACCGACTCGGCATGGGACAGTTGCTGCGCAACCCGATCGCGGTCGGCACTGCGCTGTTCTATGCGATGGCCTCGCTCAATACCTACGCGATGCTGGCCTGGATGCCGACGATTTTCCAGGACTCTGGACACGACGAAACCGTTGCTGCCACAGCATTTTCGATCTTCACATTCCTGACGTTACCGATGGCTCTGGTCAGTCCGCTGGTCGGATCGAAGCTGAGGAACCCGTTCCCGTACGCCGCCGCACTCACGCTTCTCCCCGCGATCGGATTCCTCGGAATGGCTCTGGCTCCGGGGATTCCGATGCTGTGGGCGGTGCTCACCGGCTTCATCGGCGGTGCGTTCCCGTTGGCCATCGCGATGTTCAACAGGCGCACCCGGACCGAACAGGGCTCCGGGAGTCTCGCCGGTTTCGCGATGGGTGTCGGTTACCTGTTCGGCACGCTGGGCCCGCTCCTCGGTGGCTGGCTCGATTCCGCCACCGGGAGCTGGAAGCCCGCGTTGCTCGTCTACGCCGTGACGGCGGTTCCCATGCTGATCGGGGCATGGCAGATGAGCAAGCCCGACCGCTACTTGGAGGACGGGATCTCGCGCGAGTGAGACTCAACCGGTGATTGGTTGGCTGCGTCCCGGCCGGCCAGGTAGCCGAACACGAGTCCGAGTGAGATGGTGCCGCCGGCACCGCCGTAGGAGCCCTTCGTGGCTGCACCACCGGAGTTTCCGGCCGCATACAGACCGGGGGTGACGTTGCCGTCGGTGTCCAGGGCTCGTCCGTCGGCGTCGGTCCTGGGACCACCGACCGTACCGAGCGCGCTGGCTTCGACCTTCAGCGCATAGTACGGCGCGGTGTCGACGGGGCCGAGAACACTCGACTTCGGGCTCTTCAGCACCGGCCGGATGATCTTCGCGAGCGGACCGACGATGAGCGAACGCAAGCGTTCGGGATCGTTCTTCCGCGCCACCCGTCCGGCGAGCTTGTCGACCACCGGTCCGATCACCTTGGCAAGTGCTGTGCGGGCCTTCGCGGTGGCGGCAGGGAAACGGTTGTCGGGTGAGAACGTGCCCAGCCGTGGGTAGTACGCACCGAAGTAGCGGTCGAACAGGGTGTCGCCGCGGTGGAACTGGGAGTCGTTGCTGCGAGCGGCATCCGGATTGAACCGGTCGATAGTGCGCAGCAGCCCGACCTCGTCGACGCCGATCTTCTTCGCAAGATCGGCGAGAGTATCTGCCTGGAACAGGCATTCGGGCACGTCGCCTCCGGGGGTGGCGCCGAAGATGCCGAACTTCGTCCAGTACTGCTGGTCGAAGATCAACCATGCGGTCACGTTGGGCATGGTGCCGGTCTCCGGATCCACCTCGCGCATGATCTGCCCGAACTGGTCGTAGGCCAGCGCTTCGTCCGCGAACCGTTTGCCCTTGCTGTTGACCATGATGCTGTGCGGCAGTGCGCGTTCGCCGAGGAAGACACGGCTGAGGGGCTGACCCTCGAGCTCTTCGCCGGGCAGCTGCACGCCGGGCATCCACCACGCGTCGTCTATGCCGGTCAGGTCTGCGCCCATTTCCTCGGCCAGCTGCATGGCGATGCCGTCGTGGCCCTTCGGGGAGACCTGCACACCGAACGGTGCGCCGAGGTGGGTCGTCGTCAGTTCCGGCGAGCTCTCGTAGCCACCGCTGGCGAGCAGGACGCCCTTGGTCGCGCGGACCGTGTGCGGGGCGCCGCCGGCCATCACGACGATGCCGGTGACCTTCGAGTCCTCGACGACGAGCCGGGTCGCGGGGGCCTTGACGCGCACGTCGACGCCGTTGCGCAGGCTCGCCTCGAGCAGCGCGCCGATCAGAGCAGGCCCGGCGAGCCAGATCTGCTCGATGCCGATACCGCCGAGCAGCCAGAAGGGTAGAGGGTTCTTGGCCATGCCCGTGGTCAGCGCAGGGCGCACGTACTGGGCTGCCTCGCCGAGCCCGTCGGGCGAGTGGGGGCCCGGGAAGAGTGCGCGCCCCACGGACGCGCCCTCGATGTCGGAGCGATAGTCGGGCCAGATCGTCGGGATCCACCCGAACGACGTGTTGTCCTCGATGTACCGGGCGACCTCTGGTCCGGTCTCCAGGAACTTCTCGATCATGTCGTGGTCGAGGATCTTGTCGCGCCCCTGGCCGTAGATGTAGCGACGGGCCTGGTCGAGGTCGTCCTTCACCTTCAGGTCATCGGTGGAGAAGCCGTGGTTGGGAATCCATGCTGCACCGGCGGATATGCCGGTGGCGCCGCCGACGAGTTCGCGGGATTCGACCACGAGGACCCGTGCGCCCTCCTTGGCTGCAGTGAGTGCTGCCGTCAGGCCGGCGCCGCCGGAGCCGACGACAACGACGTCCACCTCCTGCGGGATACCCTTCTGCGCCACCGTCCCGATGGAGCCGCTGAATCGAGTTGTCTTGCCGGCCATGAGATCCTGCGATCTTCGAGTTTCGCGGTGTGTGAGAAGTGGTCTCAGACCGCGATCTTGGATGCGACGGTGACCACGCGCTCGGCCATGTGGTCGAGGGCTGCGATCGTGGCGTCGTCGAGTTCGTTCTGGTTGTTCGGCCCGGTGACGTGCCCGACGCCATACGGGTTGCCGTCGGCGAACTTGAGCGGATCGGTGTAGCCGGGCGGAACGATGATGCCGCCGAAGTGCATCAGCGAGGTGTACAGGCCGGTGAGGGTGGTTTCCTGGCCGCCGTGCACGGTCTGGCTGGAGGTGTAGGCGGCGTAGACCTTGTCGGCGAGTTTGCCCTGCGCCCACAGGCCCCCGAGCGAGTCCATGAAGGTCTGGAACGGGGCGGCGGTACTGCCGAAACGGGTCGGCGAGCCGAAGATGACGGCGTTGGCCCACACGATGTCTTCGCCGGTGGCGGCCGGAAGATCCTTGGTGGCCTCGTAGTTGGTCGACCATGCCGGGTTCTCGGCGAACGTTACGGGGTCGCGGGTTTCGGCGATGTGGCGCACGCGAACGTCGGCGCCTGCAGCCTCGGCGGTCTTGGTCAGGCGCTCTGCCATCGCGCTTCCGTGTCCGGTGGCGGAGTAGTAGATGATCGACAGCTTGGTCATGTCGGTCCCTTCCTGGTCGACGGGTCGGAAGTATCCGTGTACCCACAAATGTAGTTGAGTTATCAACTACTTCCACTGTATCGAAAGGAGTTGAACTGTCAACTAAATCTGTTTCGGCATGAATGCGGACCCGTCGCCGATCGGGGCCCGGTGTACGAAAGTTGCAGGTCTACGCTGATCGATGCGCGAGTAGTGTGGTCAGATCCACCGCTCGTACTGCTCCACCGGCATCAGCTTCGGGAAGAACTCCCGTCGCACATCCTCGATCAGTGATGTGTAGTCGGAATCGTCGGTTCTCGCCGCGATGTGCAGGCAGTGGAACACAGCGTTCAACGGATCCGTCTTCGCCGCGGTGGAGATGACGCTGATGGCTCGAAGTGCCGGGGGCACCTTGCGGTCCTCGGCATCTCCGGTGATGGTCGTGTCGATGGTCGGTTCATCGCGGAATGCCTGCTCGAGTGCGAGATGCTCATGCTCGCCGAACGGGTGGGGCAGGGGGTCGCCTCGGTCCAACGCTGTCAACCCCGCGCTGATCCATGGGATTTCCGCGATGCCTATGGTTGTGTACGCGCGGCGTGCCGCCCATGTCGCGATACGACGGAGCTTCGGGGTTCGGGCTCGGGTGATCGCATCGGCCAGCGGTCGGTCGAGACCGGCGAGGCCCATTGCGTAGTAATTGGAGCGGAGTTTCTCTGATGGCGGCCGACCGCCCCAGCGGATCGCTTCGTCCTTCGCCCATCGGGCCATCTGGTCGTACCCGTATTTCAGGTACAGAGTGGCGTCTCCGGCCGGATCGGGATCCCACCAGTTGCGTTTCGGATGGGTGACGATGCTCTGATCCCACGCGGCGTCGATCTTGTGCAGTCGGACCATCTCTCGTGGCCGCGTCGTTTTCCAGATCTGAACGAGGTAATGCTCCGTCGGTTCGGTGACGGCAGCATCCGCGTAGGTGTCGCGTCCGCGGCCGAACACGCGAAACCGGTGCAGGCCTCGTGCGATCGGCAGTTTCGGGAAGTCCGACGCCTTCTCGCCGTCCATGGTGAGCACATACGCCGGCTTCGTGAAGTTGACCGTGGCTTCCTCGACGATGCCCCATTCTTCGGTATCGACAACGTCGGAGGGTTCGTCGTCGAGCACCTCGACGGTGAGCGTCACAGGACCGTAGGCGACGCCGGTCATGACAGTGGCGAAGTTGGGGCCGACTTCCACGACGCTTCCCGTTTCTTCGGGCTCGTAGGTCTCCCCGCTGGGCGAGCCCAGCACGAACTGATGGTGGTCTGCGACGACAGTTCCGAACCGACTCATGAGCGGGAACGTATCGTAGGGCTCGTGCGCCTGCCGAGGGAATCGGGAGTGTGGGAGCCGATGACGGGAATCGAACCCGCGTATTCAGCTTGGGAAAGTGAATGAACGGCATCGGCCCAGGTCAGCCGGGTAAGAACAAGACCGACTAAGGCATGATAAGCACGGCCATGTCGGGCTTCCACACGTACCTCCACTCGTACCTTTGTGTCGGGTACGGGAGAGTGAAGGCGTAGTTGCTCGTTGCCCTGACGTATGTCCTGTTGTGGGGCGAAGCTGAGACGGCCGCGAGACCAGAACTCAGTGGCTGGAACGGTCGGAGGGGATCACGAATGTGCGTTCAAACGACACGATGTTGCGTCCTTTGCCCTGGTACGTGAGGATCACCGCCTTGCGGCCAGATGTATTGGCAGGTGATCCACTCCAGCTGCCTAGACGAACGGGATTGTCTGTATAAGTTATCTTTGACGCTACGCGACCGATAATTTATTCGGCTGATCGGTCTTGGTCACCGTCGCATCGGCCTCGAATTCAAGGGTTGTCGACAGTCACCCTTGGATGGGGAGGTTCCCTAGCCATCGGTTGTAGTGATGCGTTCATACCTGAGGTTCAGTACGGTTGCGGGAATTGGACCGTCCATACTGGCGCAACAGATCAGTCACGCGCTCCAAGGCCTCCAGATAGGCGACAGCGCCCTCGGCCGCGTAGATACGGGCGAGTAGCTGGGGCTCGTCCGGGTGCACGCCAGCGTGAAATTCTGCGAGGAAGTCACGAGAGAACGTCATTGCCCGAAATTAGTGGATCGAGCGACGGCGCACCGGACTTTGTTCCATCCTGTGGAGAACCGGACGCGTTCCTCGTCGCACCGCCCGGCCTGACTCCCCGTGCAAACTTTGAATCTGACGCTCGTGCGTCGTCCTGGCAACCGCCCCACGCGCTTCTGAAGGCGCTGCATTCGTCAGTAGCCCAAAGCTTGTCGGACAATGATGGCCTGGTGGACATCGGGGGCGGTAGGGGTTCCGTTGAGCTGGACGTATCGGCCACCGTCTCCCGGGATGATCTCGATTGCGTTGGCGCGGAGTGTCGTTTCGTCTAGGGGGACCTTGTCCTTGACGTAGGTGATCCAGCCGGCGCAGATCTGTCCGGGTTTGCAGCCGATCGACCGACGGTGCTTTTTGGTGCTGACAAACAGGTAATCAGGTTCCCATGCCTGGACGAGGATGCGGAAATGGTCGGCGACAAGCTCGGGGGTGATGCCACCGGACGGATTAACCTCGGGATCGTCCAGGGAGAAGTGGACGTGGTTCTTCAACCCTGTCCCGTCGAATCCCACACGTACCGAGTACTTGCGGTAGCTGCCCTCGCACATCCGGATCAAGTCGGGTGTGTACCCGGTCTTCACCATGGCCAGACCATCATCACCCCGGAGGATCGAGTCGGCCACTACCTCTTCGATACCGTCGATGTCACCCGGGAGATGCACGAAAGTGCCGTCGTCTTTGACCCCGTTGAGAAGCCAAGGAGAGTAGAGCCGGGACAGGTCGGGCATCTCCTGCAGCGAGCGCTGCAAGCGACCTGCGCCGTCGTGAGGCGACTCGACCCGTCCGCCCCAGCCACCAATGAAATCCAGTACCACCGTGTTCCTCCCTCTACCTGCGGTTGCCTGCTACTCCGGCGGGACGTACTTGACCGTAATGTTCTCGTATCCGGCTTCTTCGATCATGTCCTCGATGGCTTCAGCTACTCGCTCCTCGGCGACGCGCCACTCGATCTCGGCCCCGGTGGCTTCGGCAGCTTCGGATTGCCGTCGAAGCTGGTCGGGAAGAGATTTGGCTGCGCCCATGTTGGGCTTGAACTGGCCATCGTCGCCGACCATCCATTCGTAGCCGGGCCCCTTGGCTTCGATGAGCCTACCGCTCTCTCCGGCATCCGGGTCCCACCCGTCGAACAGGACGTTGCCCGAGCCGTCCGCTTTAGGGATGGCATATTCAACTCCGGCAGGGCTGCCGGTGACTTGTTCCTCGTAGGCACCGGCACGTTCGGAGGTGCCGCCACGGTTGGGGTACTCCCACTGTCCCGGACCATCATTGGTCAGGGTCGACGGCATGATATCGAGCACCTGCTGCAGGTCGATGCTCGGAAAGTGTTCAGAGACCCAGAGGAGGATCGCGCCTGCCGAGATCGCACCGGCGGCGAAGGCTGCCATGAGCGCCAGATCGACAGCACCGAGCGCGATGATCGGCACGAAGCCGTGAATTCCTGAGTTGGAGCCGAAGGTCAGGGCTGACGCTGCGTCTGCAATGGATTGGGCGGCACGGGAGTCGGCCTCCTGGACAGCTGCAGCTTTGAAGCGTAGATAACCGGCCCATTCGAAGACCTTGGCCTCGGACTCGTCGGTCGGCGGCCCGATGATCGTGACAGTCCAGTCGTCTGCGACGCGGCATCCGTCGGCCTCTGCGTCGGCGACCGCCGAAAGCAACGCTCTGCGGGCGTAGTGCAACTCCGAAAGCCCGCTCTCGACGGTGCCGGCGACTTCGACTAGCCCTATGGACAGCTTCCGGCTACGGGTGCATACGTCAGCGATCCGGTCGTCTGCTGCTTGGTTAGCAGTTCCTATCCAGCCCTCGCCCGAAACGGCGGCGCGCTGTCTGTCAACGGACCGGGTGTGCGAAGCGAGTTGTTCAGCTTCGTTGCCCAGAGTGCGGTCAAGCCCCAGAAGGTGGTGTAGGACGGTGATCTCTTCTCCTGTCCTGACTATGCAGCAGGAATCGCGGCAGCAGGTCCCGTAACCACCTCCC
>NZ_JBHWWZ010000024.1:0-72395 GCF_042730275.1 Rhodococcus sp. NPDC060086 | reverse complement strand
CCACGCGAGGCCCGCCGCTCTGTTCGGAACCCGCCATGGGGGCTTGCGGCGCCACCGGCGAAAACGACCATGTCCTACCATAGTTCGACGGCCACCGGCGCCCCGCCGGCCCCGATCGAGCAGGAGAATGCCCAGACATGACCGATCAGTCCATCCCCGATCCCACCGCCACGCTCGATGAGATGACCGCCTTCAATCGCACCGGTTTCGGGACGGCGCTCGGGCTCGAATTCTTGGAACTGACCGCTGACGCGGTCCGGGCGCAGTGGACGGTGAGCCCCACTCAGCATCAGCCCTACGGCATCGTGCACGGCGGCGTGTACTGCGCGGTCATCGAGACGATCGCGAGCATCGGCGGCGCCACCTGGTTCGGCGACCGCGGCAACGTCGTCGGTGTCAACAACAACACCGACTTCCTGCGCGCCACTCGCGAAGGTGTCCTCACCGCCGTCGGTACCCCCATCCACCGGGGCCGCACCCAGCAGCTGTGGCGCGTGCTGATCACCGACGAGCAGGACCGCCTCGTCTCCCAGGGCCAGGTGCGGCTCGCGAACATCGAGGACAGCTCCCGCATCGGGAACTGACCGCGCGGTGACCTGTCAGCCGGCGGCCTTGCGACCCCCCGGCACCGGGTCCGTGTCCTTCTCGGCGGCAGCGTCGGTGCCCGTGCCGATGCCGTTCTCGTGGTCGCGGAGCCGCTCGATCGCGATCCGCGCGAACACCTGTTGCTCCGTCGCCGCCATCTCGTTGCGCCCCGCCGAGAAGAACGCCTGCGCCCACGACAACAACGTCGACATCTTCGACGAGAACCCCACCAGATACAGCAGGTGGATGAACAACCACGCGATCCAGCCGAGGAAACCACTGATCTCGAGCTTGCCGACCTTCGCGACCGCGCTGAACCTCGAGATCGTGGCCATCGAGCCCTTGTCGAAGTACTTGAACGGTGGCCGCTGCGACGGATCCTGCCCCTCGAGCGAGGCGACGACCTGCTTCGCCGCGTACTTGCCGCCCTGCATCGCGACCTGCGCGAGCCCCGGAAGCTTGTCGAGCGACATCATGTCGCCGATCACGAACACGTTCGGGTGCCCCGGCAGCGACAGGTCCGGCAGGACCTCGACCCGGCCGGCCCGGTCGATGCCCGCACCGGACTGTTCCGCCAGCTGCTTGCCGAGCGGGCTCGCCGCCACCCCCGCCGACCACACCTTGCACTGCGATTCGAGACGTCGCTCGGTGCCGTGCTTCTCCTTGACCGTCAGGCCGTCTGCGTCGACGCCGGTGACCATCGCGCCCAGCTGAATTTCCACACCGAGGCCCTCGAGGGTTCGGCGGGCCTTTTTCGACAACTTCCCGCCGTACACGGGCAACACGTCCGATGCGCCGTCGAGCAGCACCACGCGCGACCGTGTCGTGTCGATATTGCGGAAGGTGCCCTTGAGGGTGCGATGCGCCAATTCCGCGATCTGTCCGGCCAGCTCCACACCGGTCGGACCCGCGCCCACCACGACGAAGGTGAGCAACCGGGCCTGTTCCTCGGGGTCGTCGGACAACTCGGCCTGCTCGAACGCCCCCAGAATCCGTCCCCGCAACTCGAGCGCATCGTCGATCGTCTTCATACCGGGCGCGAACTCGGCGAAATGATCGTTGCCGAAGTAGGACTGGCCGGCGCCGGCCGCGACTATCAGCGAGTCGAATTCGGTGACGGTGCGTCGCTCCAGGAATTGGGACCCGACCGTCCGGTTCTCGAGATCGATGTCGTCGACTTCCCCGAGCAGTACCTGGGTGTTGTCCTGCTTGCGCAACACCATGCGCGTGGCCGGGGCGATGTCACCGACCGAGAGGATGCCCGTCGCCACCTGGTAGAGCAACGGCTGGAACAGGTGATGGGTGGTACGTGCTACCAACGTGACCTCCGCATCGGCGCGGGCGAGGGCCTGCGCGGCGAACAACCCACCGAACCCTGATCCGATCACCACGACGCGATGACGCGCAGCTTCCACCGATTCGACGCTCATACAAGCTCCTTCGTTGTTCTCGGTGCGTCCTCACGCAGGGAAGCGCACCTCGACACTGCGGTTCGGAACCAGTCTGTCAGCTCTCGCCGTCGTCCACAGTGCGATCGGATCCGCCGAGCAATCCGTAGACGGGGTTGTGCCGGGCCGCGTGCCGCACCGCATCGTTGGTCGCCGAGGTGTAGATCTGCACGGTCTGCAAGGATCGGTGCCCGAGCAACTGCTGCAGTTCGACCATCGTGGCACCGTTGTCGGCCAGGGAGGTCGCGAAGGTATGCCGCAGCGCGTGCGCGAGCGCTCCCCGCTTCCGCTCGGATTCGATGCCGGCCCGCCGGTACATGCGCCGTACCCGGTACTGCAGGGTGCCGCGGGTGATGCGCTGCCCATCGGCCCCGACGAACAACGGATCGGCCGGGGTGTGCCGCTCCCACACCGGCAGATCCGTGCGGTCGGCGAGTACCGACCGCCGCAGCGGCGGAAACCGGGTGTAGCGCTCGTGCAGGTAGGTGGACACGATCGCCGTCCAGCTGTCTTCGAGGGGGATTTCCCGTTCGATCGCGCCCTTGCCGTGGACCCGAAGGATCGGGGCGTCGATCCCGCCGAGGATGTGCCCCAGATCCAGCGAGATCAACTCCTCCGATCGGATCCCGGTGAGCAGCAGTGTCGCGACCAACGCCAGGTCGCGCTGCGGCCAATCCCGCGACGATCCGCTCGGATGCTGCGTGTCGTGGGTCAAGGTGTCGACGAGTTGCCCGACGGCGGCCGGCTTGAAGGCCTTCGGGGTGTGTTCGGGTCGCTTCGGTTGGGTGATCGAGGCCATCGGATTGCCCTCGGAGAGCCTCTCGGTGACGAGGAAGTTGCAGAAGTTGTTCCACACCGACCACGCGCGGCGCACCGACGCCGGTTGGCGTTCGCGGGCGAACGTGGCGAACGCGGTACGCAATGCGCGGATCGTGAGGTCCGCGATGGTCAGTTCCGCCGGGACGGCGCCGCGCGCCGCCGCGAGTGCGGCACACACGCCGTGCAGATCCAGGCGGTAGGCCTTGACGGTGTGCGCCGAGCGTTTCGCGGTCTGCAGTGTCTCCAGGTACGACGCGACCCACTCGAGCAGGCCCGACTCGTCCCGGCTCGCCATCGGAGCACCCACCTTCCCGCGGTCGTCGTACGCATGTGCGAACCCAGTGTGCCAGGAGGGACCGACGGGGTCGGTGGGGCCGGTGGTTCGGGCAGCTCAGGGTTGCCTGCCCCACGAGGGCGCCGGCACCCATGAGGGCAGCGTCGTGTCGTGATCACCGCGCGCCGCCGCCACCTGCGGGCCGGTCAGGTACAACGCCGACGACAGATCGGCGCCGTCGAGGCGGGCATCGCGCAGGTCGGCGCCGAGCAGATCCACCGCGGTCAGATCGCAGTCCCGCAGGTCCGTGCCGATCAGGCATGCGCCTCGCAGGTCGGCGCCGCACAAGAGGCGGCCGCGCAGGGATCGGCCTGCCAGGTCTGCGCCGGGACCCAGCTGGGGATCCGGTGCGGCAGAGGCAAGATACGACGCGCGCAGTTCGACACTGACGTCGACGAGCAGGACGCGCACCTGCTCGTGCACGACATCCAGGTCGAGGTTGAGCAGTTCGGAGGCGTCGCTACGAGTGGACCGGGTGATCGAGGAGCCGAGTGTGCGGGCGGCGGCGACGGTTTCGGGAGCGAATGCACGGCGCTGTACCTCGTCGAGATGCCACAGCATCTCGTGCAGCTGCTTCATTCTCGGGAACACCGCGGCGACGTGTTCGGCGGGGATCCGAGCGGAGACCGCCTGTCCCGCACCGAAGCAGTCGAACACGGTGCAGCCGCGGTAGCCGCGCGGGCTCAACGCGTCGTGGATGGTGCAGGAGAAGTCCGATCCGAGGTGTGGACATGGCGTCCCGGCGGGCTTGTCGGTAGCGAAGTCGGCGGAGCGGACGAACCCGAAAGCGGTGCAGCACAAAGCAGTACAGCTTCGGCAGTCGCCGATCAGGTCGGCGTGAGGCAGAGAAGTACGGCGAGACAGGGGAAGACGGCGCATGAGAACTCCGAGAAGTGTGATTCCGAGTGGAGGCGGAGTCGGGGGCCCGCATCGGGCCCCCACTCGGGGCGCACGGAATCACCACCGCGCGTGGGTGGTGGCGTTCACGATCGACGTGAGAGTCGATTCTCAAGGACAGAAGGAGGTGTTCACTGTCCCATAGGTTATCAGGGGCGACACGTCGCGGAGGTCATGCGCGAGGCCCTCACCTTGAATGTGCAGAGCTGATCCTTGGGGGCGATGGCCGAGCTTGTGAAGATCGAGGGAGAAAGTGAGCAGGACCGAGCACGTCAGTGCGGCAAGGGTCGTGTGTGCGGTGCTGCTCCGGTGGTGGTGTGCTTGCAGCATCACCGGAGCGATGGCCAGCAACCCGAAGGGCGCCATGATCCCCACGTCTTGTGTGAGCGGATAGTTGAAGACCCGTTGCGGGTAGACGTGGTGTTCACGGCGTTTGGGTGCAGGTCCCGACCATCGCGGCCGCATCACTCAGACGTGCATAGGTGGCAGCACAGTGCCCGGGCACGGCGTGGGCGGCCGCGTCGATGCCGACCCAGGCTCCGGCGATCACACGATCAGCGCTACGCGCCACCCACACAGGATTGCCGTCTCGGAACGTCGGCATCAACAGTCGCTGCTCGTTGATGGGCCACTGCACGAAAGGCATTCCCCCGGCCAGCTGATCTTGCACCTCGCCCGCGATGAATACGGTCAACTCCTGCACCGACTGCTCGATGTGCAGACCCCCGAACCCGAGACTCTTGAGCGTCGTGGTCCCCACAGTTTTGCGCCGGGGCCGGGGGCCGGCGGCGAGCAACAGGTGGCAGTGACCGGAATCGAGCACCGACACCGTCCACAGGCAGTTCTGCACATAGGTGTCGGGACCGTGCCAGCGGCACTGCAGATCTCGCCCCACGGCGTGACATGCACCGACCATATTCGCCGGAGCGTCGTGCAGTGCATCCGGTCCGGCGATCGAAAACGTCCAGACGTTCAGGTAGTGCTCCTCAGGCACGAACATGCCCCCAGGATCGCATGACAACAGCCCCCGAGCCGGCGACGGAGCCGATGCCGGAACGCAAGCGGCGCGGTGGCCGCCCTGCGGGTAAGCGTCTCGACTCGATGTTTCGGCATACCACCTGCCAGAAGAAATCCCGTATCCGATGGACGACTGATCTTTCCGATCACGTGGTGACCTTCGCCGCACCGGCCGGACCACTCGGAGCTGTGCAACCGAGATAGAGCGTGTCCGACCAATGCATCCGCTGGCGAGCTCCCCCAGGGAATGACCATCGCGGTCTGACCAGGGACAACTCTGGTCGTGGATCTGCTCTCTTACCGTTCGTCCGGCTCCGGCAGCGAGATCACGGTGAGGATGTCCGTATTCTTCGGATCGGTCCTCGGGTCGGACCGGATCCAGTGCACAGCGCCATGGGTTCGTGCCTCGAGATCGATTCGATCGCGGGTGCCGTCCGGACGTAGCGCGATCAGATCTCCGGCGGCGATCCAGACTGTGCCGTCGACAGCCCGAGCAGTGTCGGGTGTCACCCGCTGCGCTGCTATCCGAGCGGCAAGCGCCGGGTCCTCCACCGGAGCCAACTGCCGGTCGTCGTTGAATATGCGCACGGGATAGGCGTCGGGTTCGACACGAACCACACCGTAACGGCGACTGGTACGCATGGTCGGGCGCGGGAAGGTACGCAGAAACAGCTGCCCGTCGTCGACGACACCGAACCCACCGTCGGTGGTGACGCGTTCGATGGTCACCGCGGTCGGTGCGGTGCGTTCACATCGGAACACCTCGTACCGGGAGGTGATCCAACAACCCCCGGCATCGGCGTGGACCGCCCGGGCCCACCCCCGCGTGGGCGGTTCGATCGTCAACGGTAAAAGGAACTCGGTCACCCTCGGGGGTGTGCACGAGGTATCGACATGCAGCAGAACAGGATCAGACCTGTCCATCACCCACACATCACAGCCGTGGACCGACACGGTACCGGCCTTGAACCTGGTCTCGGCCATCGGAACCTCATCGAGGTCGAGTTCGAGCAGCACCCCGGTCGCGACGACAGGATCGTCGGACGACGCGGCCCAGTCCGACCAGAAACGCTGTGGGGTGGACTCCACATCGCTCAGCCGCTCCGAGCCCTCGACCATGCGCCGCCCACCCTTCGCTGCGGGTTCGATGCACTGCTCGACGAGCTGAATGCGCCGAACTCTGCCCCGCACCGGGGTGGGATGTTCGGATCCAGTCCAGACGATGTTGACGATGAAGCGTCCAGTCAGCTCGACCGGTCCTGAACGCGGCCGGTCGGACGGCCATTCGGCACACCAGCGGTCACCGATGAGCTCGATCGACCACCGCAAACTCCCGTCAGGATGCGCGGCGGGGGCATTGCCGAAAATCGGACGCGCCACTGTGCGTACCGTGCCCGCTCCCGGTGCGGAGGCCGCAGCAGGATGAAACGTAAGCACGACCTCGACGATGTCGCCCACTGACGGAGGTGCAAGCGAACGGTCATCGAGAACCCAACCGGGGACGAACACGACAATCGTGCGATCAACAGAATCAACAGTCATTCTCGAACCCCACACACTCGACGAACCGATGGACGACACCACCGGGCGCGGGGCTACCATCCCGCAGATTACCGCGTCATCTCGACCGCAGTCGGTCCAGGATGAACCGTCGTGGAGATCAGCTGGAGAAGCCAAAGGGGCCATCAGGAGTAGGGCTCTCCTGCCAGCAAACCTACGAGAACGCTGCCGTTTATCGCTGAAGGTCACAGTCGAGGGCGTCAGCGTTGCCCCGTAAGGGGATCTTTTCACCGGACGGTTGCGGCGTTCGGTGAGTTGATCGGCAACATTGCTCCGAGGGGTGGCGGAGGCCAGTCGGCGCGTCGGGGCTTGCCTGATCCAGTGACGGCACAGGGTTTGACACGGCAGGCTAGTGGTACTAGCTTATCGGCTATGCGTTCTAACCATTTCCTCCGGCGGCCCGAAGGTCGACTTGCCTACGATTTGGACGGCGAGGGTCCTCTCGTCGTCTGCCTGCCAGGTATGGGGGAGCTGCGGTCGTCGTACCGGCACCTCACCCCGCTTCTCGTAGATGCCGGCTTTCGTGTGGCCACCGTGGATCTGCGTGGTCACGGGGACTCTGATGCCACGTTCTCGGCATACGACGACGTAGCGCTGGCCTCCGACACGCTCGCCCTGATCGACGAACTCGGCGGCCCGGCATATCTTCTGGGAAACTCAATGGGTGCCGGAGCTTCGGTCATCGCTGCCGCCGACCGTCCCGAGGCCATACAGGGGCTAGTGCTGATCGGTCCGTTTGTGCGTAACCCGCCCGGTGGCATGCTGGGCACGCTGATGCTGCGGCTAGCTCTACTCAGGCCCTGGGGGCGAGCAGCGTTCATGTGGTTCTACTCCAAGTGGACACCGGGGGCGAAGCCCGAGGGATACGACGAGCACACCGCTGCCGTGGCCGAGAATCTTCACCGTCCGGGGCATTGGAAAGCGTTTGTGCGGACGAGCCGCACCAGCCATGCCCCGGCCGAGGCCCGGCTGGGCGAAGTCCGTGCACCGACCATCGTGGTGATGGGCGCCGACGACATCGATTGGAAAGATCCCGCCGTCGAGGCCGCTTGGGTCGGGCAGCGGCTCGATGCAAAGGTGGTCATGGTGTCCGAGGTCGGTCACTACCCCCAGGCGCAGGCCCCCGAGCAGGTCGCCGACGCACTGGTCCAGGTCGCGGGCGGCCGGAGTGCCTAGGGCCGGCTTGTCGACCGATGTGGTCATCACCGAGGCGGGTCGACTGGTCGACGAAGAAGGGACACAAGCACTCACGCTGACCGCGCTGGCCCAACGGTTCGGGGTTGCCCAACCCAGCCTCTACAAACACATCGGCGGCCTCGACGACTTGCATGGACGGCTGGCCGTTGTCGCCGCCCGCGCCATCGGTGCAGCACTGCGGCGAGCGGCCAGCGGCAGGTCGGGTGCCTTGGCGACGGCGGCCGTCGCTGCGGCCTACCGCGACTACGCGCGCGAACACCCCGGCAGCTACAACTACCTGCTCCGGCCGCGCCCCGACGACCCAGAGCACGCCGAGGCAGCACAAGAAATTTTCGATGTCCTCTCAGATGTGCTCGCCGGCTACGGCATTGACGAGGAGAAGGCCCTCATCGATGCCACGCGTTTCCTTCGCAGTGCACTACACGGGTTCGTCGCGCTGGAGATCGCGCACGGCTTTGCCATGGACAGAGCGACCGACGCCAGCTTCGAGAGTCTGATCACCGCGATCGATGCCGCACTACGTGCCTGGCCAGTATGAGAGCGCATCCTCGCCGCCGAGGCCGGGATAGGGTCGTGGTTTCGACGTGGAGAACCGCAGGTGCACCATGCTGTTGACCACGGTGCGCGCGATCGGGGAATGCGTGCACCGCTGAGTTGAAGGAACGCTGAAAATGCCTACGCCGAATCCGATTGGGCCGTGCCGAAGGCGTGTTGTCGAGGCTCGCGGCGAAGCGAGTGGTCGAGGCAGGGGGTACGCGATCCGCGCACGGCAGCAGGCGCAGGATAGCGCCACGCGAGGGCGACGGCCGATCCATACGCGCTGCGCGAAGAACCTCAGCGGTGGCGGGTTTCGAGGAGACGCAGCCATACTTCGCTGATCGTGGGGTAGGCGGGGACGGCATGCCAGAGCAGATCGAGGGGGACCTTCCCGACGACCGCGATGGTGGCAGCATGGACGAGTTCGGCGACCTCGGCTCCGACGAAGGTGGCGCCGAGGAGGACGTCGGTGGCGCGGTCGACGACGAGCGCAGCGTGCCCGGTGAAATCGTCGCGGTGCAGGGCGGCGCCGGCGACGTCGATGTCGGACTCGAGCACCTCGACGTCGAATCCGGCGTCGCGGGCGGATGCGGCGGTATGGCCGACGGAGGCGATCTCGGGGGCGGTGAAGATCACTTGCGGGACCTGGCCGTGGTCGGCGCTCGCCCGGTACCGGGAGCCGCCGAGGGGCCGATC
Organism: Rhodococcus sp. NPDC060086; assembly: GCF_042730275.1. NCBI lineage: Bacteria > Bacillati > Actinomycetota > Actinomycetes > Mycobacteriales > Nocardiaceae > Rhodococcus > Rhodococcus sp. NPDC060086. The sequence goes on along the minus strand of NZ_JBHWWZ010000024.1, from coordinate 63,305 downwards.
CTCGGCGCGGGCGGCGATGACGTCGCCGCACACCCGGGCCTGGTATTTGCCCATGTGGGTCAGGGCGGCGCGGCCGTTGACGTCGCCGACCGCATACAGCCAGGTGCCGTCGACGCCGGTGACGGTGAGATGGTCGTCGACGGGGACGACCCCGTCGGTGGCGAGCCCCACCGAGTCCAGGCCGAGGCCGTCGGTGGTGGGTCTGCGGCCTGCGGCGACGACGAGTTCGTCGACCTCGAGGGTGCTGCCGTCGGTCAGCTCCACGGTGATCGGGCCGCCGTGAATCATGCCGATGCCGGTATCGCGGGCGTCGGGGCGCGCCACCGAGCGGACTTCGGTGCCGAATCGCACCTGCACGTCGCGGGCGTGCATCCGGGCGGCGACGGCGTCGGAGGCGAACGACTCGGCCTGCGCCAGCAGTCGTGGTCCGCGGACGACGACGGTGATCTCGTGGGCACCGAGTTGCCTTAGCCACGTGGCGGTTTCGCAGGCGACGACGCCGCCGCCGATCAGCAGGACCCGGCGTGGGATCTGTCGTAGGTTGGTCGCGTCGCGGGAGGTCCAGGGCAGCGCCGCGCGCAGTCCGGGGAGATCGGGGACGGTGGCGAGGGTGCCGGTCGCGAGGACGACGGCGTGGCGGGCGTGCAGGGTGCGGGGGTGGTCGCCGTCGACGGTGACGGTGCGGATTCCGGTGAGGCTGCCGTGGCCGCGGATCACGTCGATGCCGGCGGCGTCGGCCCACAGTACTTGTGAGGAGTCGTCGTGGTCTGAGGTGAAGGTGTCGCGGCGGGCGAGGACGGCGGGGGTGTCGACGTGGTCGGCGGTGACGTGTTGTTGCACGCCGGGCATGTGCGTGGCGGTGGCGAGGACCTGGGTGGGGCGCAGTAGGGCCTTGCTGGGCATGCAGGCCCAGTAGGAGCATTCGCCGCCGACCAGTTCGTGTTCGACGAGGGCGGCGGTGCGGTCGGATCCGGCGATGGCGTATTGCGCTGCGTTCTCGCCTGCGGGGCCGCCGCCGAGCACGATCACGTCGAATGTGTCGGGGTCGGCGGTGGGGGAGGCGGAGTCTGAGGGGTCGGAACTCACCTGTGTCACGGTAGGCCGATGTTGCGGTTTGCGGGGCTGTTCGGTGGGTTACTGCAGGTGTGGTGAGTGTGCGTCGAAGATCAATCCCATCGGGGCGAGGACCCGTACGACTTGTTCGGCGATCTGTTCGGGGAGGTCGCACAGCAGTATCGAACGCCAGGGGGTCAGGACGAGGGGGTGGTCGACGGCGGCGAGGAATTCGGCGAGGCGGGCGGGGAGTAGGCCGCCGGTGAGGCCTCCGGCGAGGGTGACGGTGCCGTCGGGTTGGTCGAGCCATCCGATCGGTGGGTTCGGGGGTGTGGGCAGGGTGACGGGCGTGGCCGGGGCGGCAGAGGGTTCCGCAGTGGCGGTGGTGGTGAGCAGGAGGTCGACGGCGGCGGCGGGGTCGGAGCGCCGGAGCCCGGTGTCCTTGCCGGCGAGGACCAGTGTCCATTCGTCGCCGGGCAGGGCGAGCAGGGCGCGATCGGGGGTCAGCGCGACGATGTCGCCGGTGCCGTCGTCGAGTCCGAGTACCGCGCCCGGGTGGGCGGTGGGCAGGTGGGGGAGCGCGGCGTCGGTGAGGGGCCGGATGTCGCGTAGTCCTCCGATGCGTCCGCTGAGCGGGGACGCGAGCAGGTGCGGCAGGTCGGGGTGGCCGACGGTGAATCCGGCGTCCGTGAGGGCGGCGGTGAGGTGTGCGCGGTGGCCGTGCAGTCGCAGGTGGGCGTGCACGGTCAGGTGCAGGGCGCCACCGGCGTGGGTGTGGGCGAGGTCGGCGAGGGTCTGCAGTTGCCCGGCGGTCAGTGTTCCGGCGGGCAGATGCACGTCTACTGCTGCGGTGTCGTCGTTCGAGTTCGGCGCGGTCACGTCCTTCAGTATCCGGGTGTGGTGGTGGTCTCCCACCGCCCGGCGACGAGACTTTCCTTTACAGGATGGGATAACTATATTCTCATTAATGAGATTGAGGTACTCCACTTGTGGGTGCCACCGAGACGAGAGGCACTGCATGCTGCTCGAACCCACGCCCGACCAGGACTTCTTCCGCGACACCACCGCACGGTTCCTGCAGGAACGCACCCCGGTCGCGGTGCTGCGCGGCCTGCGCGACGACGCCGCCGGATACGACTCGGACTTCTGGCGTGCCGGTGCGGAACTCGGCTGGACCAGCCTGCTCGTCGACGAAAAGCACGGCGGCGGCTCCATCAGCGACTCCGGATTACTCGACCTGACCTTGATCGCGTACGAGTTCGGCCGGCGCGCTGCCCCCGGACCGCTCGTCCCGACCAACATCGTCGCGGCCCTTCTCGGCAGGCACGACAGCCACCCCGACACTCTCGCCGGCCTGCTGGACGGCTCCGTGACCGGCGCGTGGTGCACCGCCGAACCCGCCCCCGGGGCCCGCGCCGCCGCCGCACCACTCGAGATCACTGTCGACGGTGACGAGGTGATCGTGCACGGCACCAAACGCCCCGTCGAGGCGGCAGGCACCGCCGAGGTGCTGCTGGTGACCGGCCGCACCGGCGAGGGGCTCAGCCACGTCCTCGTGCCGCGCGACACTCCCGGCGTGACCGTCACCGCGATGCGTTCGGTGGATCTGACCCGCCGCTACGCGAAGGTCGACTTCGACGGGGTGCGGCTCCCTACGAGCGCATTGCTCGGCGCCGCAGGTGACGGCGCCGCCGACGCCGAGTACGCCCGGCATCTGGCGATCGTGCTGGGCTGCGCCGAAACCGTCGGGGCGCTGCAGACGGCGTTCGACACCACCGTGGCGTGGGCGTTCGACCGGTACTCGTTCGGCCGGGCCCTCGCTTCCTATCAGGCGATCAAGCACCGATTCGCGGACATGAAGATGTGGCTCGAGGCGTGTCACGCGATCAGTGACGCCGCGGCCGCCGCGGTCGCGGTGGATGCCCCCGATGCGGCGCGGCTGTCGAGCGCGGCGAAGGCCTACATCGGTGATCACGCGTCCGATCTGATGCAGGAATGTGTGCAGTTCCACGGCGGTATCGGCCTGACCTTCGAACACGACCTGCATCTGTATACCCGGCGTGTCGCCGCGAACCGGTCCACCTACGGCACCCCCGCCGAACACCGCGGGGCGCTCGCCGACGCCGTCATCTCAGCCGCCGCCATGTCGAAGGAGAGCGCACAGTGACCCAGACCGAGGTCGAGATCGAAACCCTCGACGAGTTCCGTGCCCGCGCCCGCACCTGGATCCGCGCGAACCTCGCGGCCGCCGATCCCGCCGCCCACATCGGTGTGCTGCGTAAGGAAACCTCCGACGAGGACGAACTCGCCGCCGTCGAGCACGACCGCGCACTGCAGCGGGCGATGTTCGACGCCGGGCTCGCCGGGGTCAGCATTCCCCGCGAGTACGGCGGGCAGGGACTGACCCCGGCACACCAGCGGGTCCTCAACGACGAACTGGCCGGTTTCGAGTATCCGGCGCGCCTGCAGGCACCCACGTTCGTGCCCTGTGCGGCGGTGCTGCTCGATTTCGGCACCGAGGAACAGAAGAAGCGGCACATCCCGGCGATCCTGCGCGGCGAGGAACTGTGGATGCAGATGCTCTCCGAGCCCAGCGGCGGGTCCGATGTCGCGGGCGCGGTGACCACCGCGGTGCGCGACGGCGACGACTGGATCCTCAACGGCTCGAAGATCTGGACCACCGGCGCCTGGTGGTCCGACTGGGCGTTGTGCCTGGCCCGCACCAACTGGGATGTGCCCAAGCATCGCGGGTTGACGGTGTTCATGGTGCCACTGAAGGCCGAGGGCATCGAGGTGCACCGCATCGAGATGCTCAGCGGCTCGAAGGAGTTCTGCCAGGAATACATGACCGACGTGCGGATCCCGGACAGTGACCGGATCGGCGAGGTCGACGCCGGGTGGACTGTCGGCACCCGCTGGATGTTCCACGAACGGCTGCTGTTGCGCTCCCCGTACGCGACGTTGCCTGCCGGCAACAGCCGCGGTGGGTCGCGGACCGACGAACTGCTCGAGGTCGCCCGCGACGCGGGGCGCCTCGACGATCCCCTGGCCCGCGACCTGATCGGGGAGGCCGCCACCCTCGAGCTGGTCAAGGACGCGTTGCAGCAGCGCGTCGGGCAGGCGATGGCGACCGGGGCGATGACCGACCAGGCCGCGAGCATCCTGCGGTTGATGTCCGGGGAGGTCGCCACCCGGATCACCACGATCATCTACGAGATGACCGGTGACGGCGGTGCGGCGTGGGACGCCGAGGACGGTGCGGTCGCCGAATGCGGCACCGATTTCCTGATGCAGCAGTCGTACACGATCGCCGGCGGTACCACCGAGATGGCCCGCAACACCATCAGCGAACGGGTGTTGGGGATGCCGCGCGAACGCAGTCACGACCCGAACGTCGCCTTCCGTGACGTGCCTCGCGGCGCGCCGGCCGGCGGATGACCGGCCGGCGCCGCACGCGCAGCGGCGGGTGTTCCGTAGGGTGGGCGCATGCCTGATGGGGAAGCCACCACACCGTCGTTCGCCGACCTCGCCGCCGCTCAATACGTGCTGCTGAGTACGTTCCGCAAGAACGGCACCGCCGTCGCCACCGCCGTGTGGGCGGTCGCCGACGGCGACCGCCTGTTGGTGTGGACGGCGACCGGTTCGCACAAGGTGGGGCGGGTGCGACGCGATCCGCGCATCACGCTCGCGGTGTGCGATGCGCGGGGGCGGCCCCGCAGCGCCGCGGTGCCCGGCACCGCGGTGATCCTCGACGAGGCCGGTACCGACCACACGCGGTCCGCGATCATCGGAAAATACCGACTGTTCGGGTGGCTGACCGTCAAGGGCAGCCTGCTGCGTCGCGGCCGGTCCGGCACGATCGGGTTGGCCTGCACCCTCGATCCCACCGAGTGACCCGAGAACACCGAGCGACCCGAGAACACAGACCCGGGCGTCCAGACCCGCGTATCCGAATTCGACATGCCCGATCCCGAACAACCCCCGAGGAGAGCTGTGAGCGTCCACGATTTCACCGTCACCACCGCCGACGGCGGCACCGAATCCCTCGCTGCGCACCGCGGCAAGCACCTGCTGATCGTCAACGTGGCGAGCAAGTGCGGGCTGACCCCGCAGTACGAGGGACTCGAGGCACTGCACCGCGCGAAGAAGGACGCCGGTCTGCAGGTCGTCGGGTTCCCGTGCAACCAGTTCGGTGGGCAGGAGCCGGGCACCGACAGCGAGATCCAGGATTTCTGCTCGGTGAACTACGACGTGACGTTCCCCGTCTACGGCAAAATCGACGTCAACGGCGACGACGCGGCGCCGCTGTACACGTATCTGCGGGCGCAGGCGCCCGGCGACTTCGGTCCCGACAACGGGTTCCTGTTCGAGCACGTCAGCAAGTCGCGTCCCGAGGCGATCGGCACCGACGAGGTGAAGTGGAACTTCACCAAGTTCCTCGTCGACCCCGAGGGCGCGGTGGTCCGCCGCTTCGAGCCGACCGTCACCCCGGAAGAGATCACGAAGGAACTCGCCGACCTGCTCTAGGAGACACCGGCTGTCGGAAGGACGGCTGTCGACAGACTCTACGGGAGGCTCTACCTCGGTGCGGCACACCTATCTGTCCCAATCCGTGTTCGTCGCTGCCGCGGGGCTGCCGCTGATACCCGGCGCCCTGCGGCACCGGTTGCTCCGCGGCGCCGGGGTGCGAGTGTCGGCGCCCAGCCTGATCCACCGCGGCGTGGTGGTGCAGGGGCTGGGCCGGTTGACGCTCGGCTCCGGGGTGTTCGTCAACCACGGGTGTTTCTTCGACACGGTCGCCGACATCACCGTCGGCGACCGTGTCTTCCTCGCCGATCATGTGCGGGTCCTCACCAGCAGTCACCGCACCGGACCGAACGCACAGCGCGCCGGGCCGCTCACCGGAGAATCGGTACACATCGGGGACGGCGCCTGGATCGGGTCCGGGGCAGTGATCCTGCCGGGAGTGACGATCGGGGCCGGCGCGGTGATCGGCGCCGCTTCCCTGGTCACCGCCGACTGTGCCCCGAACGCACTGCATGTCGGCAGCCCCGCGCGGCACCGCCGCGACCTATCCTGACCGGCTCCCGATCGTCGGGGACGGCCTCACTGTGCCGCGCTGACCGAGGACATGTGGAAATCGGGGATACGCATCGGCGGCATCGCGGTGCGGGTGAACCAGTCGTTCCATTCCCGCGGCAATGTCCGCTCGGTCGCACCGACCTCGACGGCGCGACGCAACAGATCGAGCGGTGATTCGTTGAACCGGAAGTTGTTCACCGCGCCGCGCACCTGCCCGTCCTCGATCAGGTACACACCGTCGCGGGTCAGGCCGGTCACCAGCAGGGTCGACGGGTCCACATCCCGCAGGTACCACAGGGTCGTGAGCAGCAGACCCCGCTCGGTGCCGGCGATCATCTCGTCGAGGGTGGCATCCGAACCGCCGGTGAGCAGCAGATTCTCGCCGGGTACGGTCACGGGCGCGGAGAATTCTGCCGCCGCGGCCCGCGGATAGGCCAACGCGTGCACGGAGCCCTCGCGGATCCAGTCGACGCGCCCGACGTCGAGGCCGTTGTCGAACACCGACACCGTGTCGGTCGAGGCGGTCGCCGTGAGGAACGGTGGGCAGCGCAGGCCCGGCGCGCCCGGATCCGACGACAACGTCAACGGCAACGCCGCCACGGTCTCGCCGACGCGGGTACCACCCGGCCGTGACCATGCGGTGTGCCCTTCCTCGGCGCCGCGCCCGGCCATCGACCACATCAGATAGATCATCAGATCCGCCACCGCCGACGGTGGCAGCAGCGTCTCGTACCGGCCCGGTGGCAACGCCACCGAGGTGCCTGCCCACCCGAGCCGCCGGTCCAGTTCGGTGACCAGCGCCGCGGTGTCGACGTCGGTGAATTCGGTGGTGCCGGCCCCCGCCCACGCGCCGGCGCCGGACAGCCCGCCGCGTTTGGCGGTGATCTCGAGCGACCCGTCCTTCTGGGTCCACCGGCGCCGCAGCCCGGTGGAGGTGCCGAGCCAGGTGGTGTGCACCTGGTGGTGCGCGAACCCGTACAGCGGATCTCGTCCGGTGTCGCCGAATTCGCCGGCCAGCGCCTCGATCACGTCACCGAACACCTCGATGCCGGTGCCGGCCGCCGCGTCCGCCCAGTCGGCGGGCACTCCGTCGCCGGGCAGCAGCGGCATCGCGTCGGTGGCCTCGGCTGCGGTGTCGGCGGCCGCGACCGCCGCGGCCACCACCGCGGCGACCTCGTCGGCAGGCACACTCGGGGCGGTGACGATGCCGCAGCGGGGCTGCGGGTCGCGGCGAATGGCGATCACCGTCCAGCTGCGCGACCGCATCACCCCGTTGGTGGTCAGCGAACTGCCCGCCCACCGCACATTCGCGTCTTCGCTGTCGGTGACCAGCACGATCGTCTCGTCGGCGCGGGACGCGGCCAACGCGGAGTCGACGAGCCGGGGTGCGTCGATCATCGGCCGCTCTCCTGCCGGGTGTTGAGCACGTCGATCTGCCGCAGCAGCACCGACGGGCAGCCGTGGCTCACCGCCGCGATCTGTCCGGGTTGCGCTTTGCCGCAGTTCATCGCGCCGCCGAGCTGCCATGTCGAGCGGCCCCCGACCGCCTCGAGTGCACCCCAGAAGTCGGTGGTGGTCGCCTGATACGCCACATCGCGCACCTGCCCGGCGAGGCGGCCGCCGCGGATCCGGTAGAAGCGTTGCCCGGTGAACTGGAAGTTGTAGCGCTGCATGTCGATCGACCAGCTGCGGTCACCGACCACATACAGGCCGTCCTCGACCCCGCCGATCAGATCGGCGGTGGAGCGATCGACCTGCGGATCCGGTTGCAGCGACACGTTCGCCATCCGTTGCAACGGCACATGATGCGCCGAATCGGCGTAGGCGCAGCCGTTCGAGCGCGCCGCACCGGCCTTCGCGGCGAACGCCCGGTCGAGCTGAAACCCCACCAGCACGCCGTCACGCACCAGATTCCACGATTGGGCGGCCACCCCGTCGTCGTCGAACCCGACGGTGGCCAGCCCGTGCGGGTGGGTGCGATCGGCGGTGACGTGCATCGCGGCGCTGCCGTAGCGCAGCGACCCGAGCTGATCCGGGGTCGCGAACGAGGTGCCCGCATAGGCGGCCTCGTAGCCGATCGCCCGGTCGTATTCGGTGGCATGCCCGACGGATTCGTGGATGGTCAACCACAGGTTGGTCGGGTCGATCACCAGATCCGTCGGGCCCGCCGTCACCGTCGGTGCGTGCGCCTTCTCGGCCAGCAACTCGGGCAGCGCCGCGAGCTCACCGGACCAATCCCACACGGTGTCGGACGCGACGTACTCCCAGCCCCGCCCGGTGGGTGCGGCCAGGGTGCGCATCGACTCGAACGTCCCGGCCTCCCGGTCCACGGTGGTCGCCTCCAGATGTGGATGCACCCGCACCCGCTGCTGGGTGATCGACGAGCCCGCCAGGTCCGCGTAGAAGCTCTGCTCCTTGACCAGTTCGCATCCCGCCGCGACGTGATGCACCCCGTCCGATCCCTGCAACCTGCGTGAATAGTCGATCAATACCGCGATCTTCTCGCCGGTGGGCACCGCGAACGGGTCGATCTCGTAGTCCGAGCACCACCTGGTGTCCCGGTACACCGGTTCGGGTGCCCATTCGACGGGGTCGCGGTTGAGCGGGCGCAGTGCCCGTGCCACCGTCACCGCCCGCGTGGCCGCGTGTGCGGCGCCGTCGGGGTCCGGGTCGGGATGCGAGCCGAAACCCCAGGTCCCGTCGATCAGCACCCGCACCGCCACACCGAGATCCGACGCGTCCACTGCGGATTGGACTGCGCTGTCACGCAGCATCAACGATTCGGTGCGCACCCGATGCACCCGCACATCGGCGTGCTGGGCGCCGGCGGCGCGGGCCACCGACAGTGCCGCATCGGCGATGCGCAGCAACGGCAGCGCCAGGAAATCGGGATCGACGACATTCACCTGCAGCAGCGTATCGGCCCTGTTCATCCGAACTGCTGGATTCCGAGATTGATCACCATCGCTGTGACCACTATCAGGAGCAGGACCCGCACGAACCCGGCACCGCGCCGCAGGGCGGTGCGTGACCCGAGCACCGACCCGGCGACATTGCACACCGCCATCGCCAACCCGAGCGTCCACCACACGTGCCCGCCGAGGGCGAACAACACCAGCGCCCCCAGGTTCGACCCGAAGTTGAGGACCTTCGCCATCGCCGCCGAGGTGACGAATTCGCTGCCGAGCATCGCCGCGAACACGATGATGAAGAAGGTACCGGTGCCGGGGCCCAGGATGCCGTCGTAGAACCCGATGACCGCGGCCGCCCCCACGATCACCAGCACCACACGCAACACGCTCGGTTTGTGTGCCGGGGCGGTCCCGAGCGCGGGGCGCGCCGTGACGAACACCGCCACCGCCACCAGCACCACCATCACGAGGGGAATGAACGCGTCCGGGTCGATCAGCGACACCGCCGCCGCGCCCGCGGCCGCGCACCCCGCCGCGACCAGCGCCGCGGGGGCCAGGATCTTCCACTGCAACGGGATACGCCGCGCGAAGGTGAGCACCGCCGCGCCGGTGCCGAAGATCGCGGTGAGTTTGTTCGTCGCCAACGCGGCCTGCGGGGTGAGGTGCGGTGCGACGAGGAACAGGGCCGGCAGCAGGATCAGCCCGCCGCCGCCGACCACGGCGTCGACCCACCCGGCGGCTGTGGCCGCCACCAGCAGTACGGCCCAGTCCGCGGCGCTCATCACACCATTCGATCACGGCGCGGTGCGGTATCGGAGGCGGCGCACACGAACGATGCCGGGTCGGGAGAAAAATCGCGGTGCCGTTCGTTGATCGGGTAACGGCCGGTCATCCCAGAGCAGACGGTGCGGCCGGCACCCGGAAGGACCGCCATGTACCTGTTGTTGTTCCTCGCCTACGTGGTCGCGGAGATCGCCGTGCTCGCCTGGCTCGGCTCCACGCTCGGCGCGCTCGTCACCGTGCTGCTGTTCCTGGGGGTGAGTGTGCTCGGCTACGCAGTGCTGGCCTCCCGCGGGCGCCGCGCACTGCGTGATCTGACCTCGTTGCGCGGCGGCACACCGCCGAACCTCGATGTGACGCCGGAGCGGATGCTCACCGATGGTGCGCTCATCGGTGTCGGCGCCGCCCTGGTGTTGATGCCCGGGCTGATCACCAGTGTTCTCGGCATCGTGTTGCTGCTGCCGACCCGCGCGGTGCTGCGTCCGCTGGTGCGGATGTTCGCGGCGCGGCAGGTCGCGCGGCACGGCGCCACCGTGCGGGGGACCCGCACGGTGGTGGTGGACGGGCAGGTCGTCGAGCACACCGTGCTCGGTGCCGATCCGCGCCTGACCGCACCCGCCGCGAGCGACCCGGTGATCCGCAGCGACGGGGTGCTCGAGGGCGAGATCGTCGACACCCCGCCCCGCCGACACCCGTGACGAGAGGGCAGACTGGACTCTCGTGAGTTCAGCACCGCGCACCCAGCTGCTCGTCGGCGGCCGCATCTACAGTTCCTCCGCCCCGGACGCGACCGCGATGGCGGTCACGGACGGGCGCGTCGTGTGGGTCGGTCAGGACCGCCCGGGGAAGGCATTGCATCCGGACGCGGAGATCATCGACCTCGGTGGGCTGTTCGTCGCCCCCGGGTTCGTCGACACCCACATGCACGTCACCGCCCAGGGGCTGACGGTCACCGAGCGGAATCCGCTTGCGGTGGACCTGTCCGATGCCGGTAGCTGCGCCGAGATGCTGCGCCGGGTCGCGGAGTTCGCCGCCATCCATGACACCGCCGTCATCTGGGGGCAGGGTTGGGACGAGACCACCTGGCCCGATGCGGCGCCGACCACCGCGGATCTCGATGCTGCGGCTCCCGGCCGGGCGGTGTACCTCGCGCGGGTCGATGCGCATTCGGCGGTGGCCTCCACCGCGTTGCGGGCGGCCGCGCAGGTCACGAGCCTCGACGGCAGTCACCCCGAGCAGCCGCTCACCGCCGCCGCGCATCATGCGGTGCGCGCCGCCGCGCACGCGGCGCTGACCCCGCAGCAACGCGCTGGCGCCCGCACCGCGGCCCTCGACGACGCGGCCGCGCACGGGATCGTCGCGGTGCACGAGTGTGGTGGCCCCGACATCTTCGGTCTCGACGACTTCACCGAACTGCTCGCCCTCGACCATCCGGTGCAGGTGCGCGGCTACTGGGGGCAGGCCGTGACGACGGTGGAGCAGGCGCGCGCGGTGCTCGCGGACACCGGTGCCCACGCGCTCGGCGGGGATCTGTTCGTCGACGGCGCATTCGGGTCGCACACCGCGTGGTTGTCGGAGCCGTATCTCGATGCGCCGGACTGTTGCGGCCGCAGCTATCTCGATGTCGACGCGATCGTCGCGCACCTGCGGGCCTGCACCGTCGCCGGGATCCAGGCCGGATTCCATGTGATCGGTGACGGTGCGGTCGCTGCGGCGCTCACGGCGGTCGAGCAGGTCGCCGCGGAGTTGGGTGGACCCGCGGTCGCGTCGTGCGGGCATCGTCTCGAGCATGTCGAAGCGGTCACCGCCGCGCAGGCGCAGGTGCTCTCGCGGTACGGGATCCTGGCGAGCATGCAGCCGGGGTTCGATGCGGCGTGGGGTGGCACGTCCGGGATGTACGCGCAGCGGCTCGGCACCGAGCGGGCCGCGGCGCTCAACGATTTCGCGGCGATCGCGGCGACCGGCACGTCGTTGGCGTTCGGGTCCGATGCGCCGGTGACCGCGCCGCGCCCCTGGGCGATGCTGCGGGCGGCGGTGCATCACCGCACCGAGGGCAGCGGCATCTCGCCGCGCGCCGCGTTCGCCGCGGCGACGCGGGGTGCGTGGCGGGCCGGTGGGGTCCGGGACGGTCTGGCGGGAACGTTGGATCCGGGGGCGCCGGCGTCGTATGCGGTGTGGGAGGCGGGCGAGTTGGTGATCAGTGCCCCCAAGGACGGGGTGCAGCGCTGGTCGACGGATCCGCGGTCGCGGGTCGCGCCGCTGCCGGATCTGACTCCGGGTACCGAGGATCCGGTGCTGGTGCGCAGTGTGCATCGCGGCCGTGTGGTGTACGAGCGGTGAGCGCTGTCCCGCAGGACGCTGCGCCGGCCGCGCCGGGGGCCGGGTCGACGTGGACGCGGCGGCTGACCCCGGTGTTGGTGCGGTCGCTCGCCGCCGTGAGTGCCGGACTGCTGGTGTTCGCGAGTTTCCCGCCGCGGCCGCTGTGGTTTCTGGCGCCGGTGGGGATCGCAGTCCTGGTCACGGTGGTGACGGCACGGCCGATGCGGCGGTGGGCGGGGTTCGGGTACGGCTATCTCGCGGGGCTCGGGTTCCTGGTGCCGTTGTTGCCGTGGATCGGGGTGTATGTCGGTCCGCTGCCCTGGTTGGCGCTGGCCGCGGTCGAAGCGCTGTTCGTCGGCGTGTTCGGGGCGTTGGTGGTGCATCTGCGGTCGATGCCGGCGGCGCCGCTGTGGATCGCGGCGGCGTGGTCGCTGACCGAGTATCTGCGTTCGTCGGTGCCGTTCGGTGGATTTCCGTGGGGCCGGTTGGCGTTCGGGCAACCGGACGGGTTCCTGGTGTGGCTTGCCGCGGTCGGGGGCGCCCCGCTGGTGTCGTTCGCGGTGGCGTTGATCGGCAGTGGTGCGGCAGCGATCGTGGTCGCGGTGGTGCGTGGCCGCGCCCGCCGTCCCGGTACGCCGGGGCAGGGTGACTCGGCTCGCGGTGGTCTGCTGCCTGCGGTGACATGGACGGTGTTGGCGCCGCTCGCAGCGTTGGCGGCGTGGCCGTTGGTCGTCACCCCGGACACTGCCGACTCGGTCGGGCGGGAGGTGACGGTCGCCGCGATCCAGGGCAGCGTGCCGCGCCTGGGTCTGGAGTTCAATGCGCAACGCAAGGCAGTGCTCGACAACCATGTCGCGCGGACCCTCGAGCTTGCCGGGCAGGTCCGTGCCGGGGAGGTCGACGCCCCGGATGTGGTGATCTGGCCGGAGAACGCGTCCGACATCGATCCGCTGCGCAATGCCGACGCTGCCGCGGAGATCACCGCGGCGTCCGCCGCGATCGGCGCCCCGATTCTCGTGGGTGCGGTGTTGGTCAACGGTGACGGCACCACCACCAACTCGGTGATCGTGTGGGACGCGCAGGGCGGGCCCGGTGAGCGGCACGACAAGCGGATCATCCAGCCGTTCGGCGAGTATCTGCCGTATCGGTCGTTCTTCCGGTTGTTCTCCGAATACGCCGACCGCGCCGGGTTCTTCGTGCCGGGCAACGGTGATGGCACGGTCACCGCGGCGGGCATCACGATCGGTGTGGCCACCTGCTACGAGGTGGCGTTCGACCGGGCGTTCCGTGATTCGGTCGAGGCCGGTGCACAGCTGCTGGCGGTGCCCACGAACAATGCCACTTTCGGGGACACGGAGATGACGTATCAGCAGTTGGCGATGTCGCGAGTGCGTGCCGTCGAGCACGGTCGCAGCGTGGTGGTCGCCGCGACGAGTGGGGTCAGCGCGGTGATCGACCCCGACGGTCGGGTGCAGCAACGCACCGCTCTGTTCGAGCCGGCGGCGTTGGTTGCGCGCGTGCAGTTGCGGCAAGACGCTACGCTGGCTAGTCGGTTCGGACCCGTACCGGAGCTCGTGCTCTGTGCCGGGGCCGTGGCCGCCGCCGGTGTCGCCCTCGTGCGCGACCGCCGGCGACGCGATGCGTCGGGGTCACAGCCCGAGTCCGGCGCAGCATCAACCCCGGCCACCGGCCGGTTCGACAGGGAGGACCTTTGATGGCAGCGGTGACGCCGGCCGGGGACACGAGCGCACCGAGCGCCCGCACCCTGGTGATCATTCCGACGTACAACGAACGTGAGAACATCGGACGGATCGTCGAGCGGCTGCACGCTGCGCTTCCGCACACCCACGTGCTGATCGTCGATGACGGCAGCCCCGACGGCACCGGCGGGTTCGCCGACGAGCTCGCGGCGGCCGACCGAAAGGCGGATGGAGCAGGTGGGCGCATCGAGGTGATGCACCGCACCGAGAAGAACGGTCTGGGCGCCGCATACATTGCCGGGTTCCGGTGGGGTCTGGAGCGCGGCTACACCGTGCTCGTGGAAATGGACGCCGACGGCAGTCACGCCCCCGAGCAGTTGCATCTTCTGCTCGAGCGGGTCGATGCGGGTGCCGATCTGGTGCTGGGGTCGCGGTATGTGCCCGGCGGCACGGTCGTGAACTGGCCGTGGCATCGGGAGGTGCTCTCCCGCGGCGGCAACATCTACTCACGGCTTGCGCTCGGGGTGGCTGTCCAGGACATCACCGGCGGCTACCGCGCGTATCGGCGGCATGTGCTCGAAGCCCTCGATCTCGATGCGATCGCCTCGCACGGCTACTGCTTCCAGGTGGATCTGGCGTGGCGGACCCTGCAGGCCGGGTTCGACGTCGCGGAGGTGCCGATCACCTTCACCGAACGGGAGATCGGTGAATCGAAGATGAGCGGCAATATCGTGCAGGAAGCGCTGCTCAAGGTCACGCTGTGGGGACTCGCGTCGCGGGTGTCGAAGGCACGGGCTCTGCTGGCGCGGGCTCTGCCGGTGAGGTCGACCGGGCGCTGACGCTCGTCGGGGATCGGCCGTCGCTGTTCACCGCGGGGGGTCGAACGGGCCGCGCGCCACGAGGTCGGTTTCGACCCCGAGGTGTGCGCAGAGGCGGCGGATCGCGGTGCAGTCCTGTACCACCGGTTGCGCGGCGGCCGCCGCGGCGGTGTCGGTGAGCATGACCTGTCCGCCCGGGATCTGCTCGTGCGCGAGGATCGCGGCCCAGGTGTCCATGTCGTTGCCGGTGAATGCCTCGATCCCGGTGGCGAGCGCGTCGAGCAGCAGTTCGCGTTCGGTCGCGTCGAGTTCGTCGAACACCATGGTCAGTAGTTCCCCGGCGAGGGAGCTGTGGCACAGTTCGTCGCGGCGATGCACGGCGACGGTGCTGCGGTTGACCGGCTGGACCGTCTCGTCGCCGGTGAACAGACCGAGGTAGGCGCTGATCGAGGTTTCGGCGACGGTGGTGAACGCCAATCGGATCAGCGCCGCGTGCCGCGGGTCGAGGGCGTGGGCGACCGCTGCGTCGTGGGCGCGGACGGTGCGGCACGGCGGCAGGGCCGCATCGGGCATCGCCCAGCCGCGGCGTCGGCGGGTCAGCGCGTTGACGTTCTGGTGCATGAGCGTGTGGTATTGCTCGTCGACCATGGCCTGCAGTACCCCGACGGTGACGGAGTCGTGGGGGCCGAGACCGAACACGTCGGCGGTGATCAACCCGAATCCGGGATTGACGACGTGCTGTTCGATGTCGATGACATTTTTGTTGTAGGCGATCCAGGCCCATGCCTCGATCCGGGCGCGGTGCTGCTCATCGAGCGCGAGGTAACGCGGGTGGGTGTGGAACGGGATCATCGTGTCGGGGAAGTCGCGGAGCGTCGGCTCGAACATCGCGTCGAGGTCCGGTTCGGTCTTCTTGACCGCGGCGCGGCGACCCCAGGAGCGCGACAGTCCGCGGATCACAGCGCTTTCGACGGGGTCGGTCGGGTCGTGGTCGGGTAGTTCCGGTGGACGCAGCCGGGCCCGCACCGGTGCGGGGGCGGTGGTGGGTGCGAGTGGGATTGCGAGGTCGGGATCGATCATCGGGGCCCCCCGTGCTCGAGGTCGGGTCCGGGTGCTGCGGACGGCAGCATCGTCAGTAGGTGCCCGCACAGGGCACGATACCGGTCCAGTTCGGGTGCGAGTGGGGTTCGTGCCCGGGTCATCACCGCCGCGAACGCGTCGAACCGGTGGTCGGTGGCAGCCGCGTCGAGTTCGTCGAGGGCGTCGCGTAGTGCGCGGCGGGCGTGCGCCGCGTACGGGTTGGCCGCCTGGATGTCGTGGTACACCTCGGGCGCGCCGGAGGCGACGCGCGCGAGGAGGGCGCGCAGCAGCATGTGCGGCGGTGGGGCGGTGGCGTCCGCGGCGGTGGGCGGGTCGAGGGACTCGAGCGCCAACCCGAACGCGAGGACCGTCGCGTGGGTGAGGGCCTGGGTGGTGGCGGTGATCCGGTCGTGTTCGTCCGCGCCGACCGGGACGACGTGCGCGTCCCAACTGCGTAGCGTCGCGACGAACCGCTCGACCTGCGGTCCGTCGTGGTAGACGACGGTGGCGACGGGGCGGCCCGCGATGGCAAGGGACGGGGCGAACATGGGATTGATGCCGAGGGCCGGGTGGCCGGGTAGTTCGGTGTGTACGGCGCCGGCCATCGCGGTTTTGACGGACAGAGTGTCGACGAGCAAGGTGCCGGGCGGTAGCAGGGTCGCCAGGGTGGGGAGCGCGGCGAGGGCCACCGGTTCGGGGACGGCGAGGACCACGGTCGCGGCGGCGCGCAGTGCGGATTCGGCGGTGGGGGTCGGTGCCGTCACGTCCGCGCGGAGGGTGGTGCACTGCGGATCGTGTTGTCGGGTAGGGGGATCGGTGGGGTTCGGGTCGAGGATGTGGATCCGGTGGCCGTCGCGTCGGAGCGCCGCGACGAGCATCGCGCCGACGGCGCCACTGCCTCCGGCGACGACGACCGGCCCGGTGGGTGCCGCCGTCACCGGCGGGGTCCGTCGGTGAGCGAGGCGATGTCGCGGGGTTCGGTCGCGCCGGTGCCGCCCGCGCCGGGGTCGGCGAGGCAGCGGCGCATCGCGACGGCTTTGACCAGGGTTTCTTCGAGTTCGTCGTCCGGATCGGACAATGCGACGATCGCGCCGCCGATGCCGAAGCTGACCTGATGGTCGGTGGCGACCATGGTGCGGATGACGATGGACAGGTCGACCGTGCCGGTCAGGGACAGATATCCGAGTGCCCCGGAGTAGACGCCGCGTGGCCCGTCCTCGAGTTTGTCGATGATCTCCATCGTGCGCAGTTTCGGTGCGCCGGTCATCGAGCCGCCGGGGAACGCGGCCCGCACACAGTCCACCGCGGTCATGTCGGGACGCAGGGTTCCGCGGACGGTGGACACCAATTGGTGTACAGCAGAGTAGGTTTCGACGTCGAAGAGGGTGGGGACGTGCACCGATCCGGGGGTGCACACCCGGGAGAGGTCGTTGCGTACCAGGTCGACGATCATCAGGTTTTCCGAGCGGTCCTTCTCGCAGTGCCGCAGGTGCTCGCGCAGGGCGTGGTCCTGTGCGGCGGTGGTGCCGCGCGGCCGGGTGCCTTTGATCGGTTTGGATTCGACGACGCGGTCGGTGCCGATCCGCAGGAACCGTTCCGGGGATGCGCTGAGCACCGACAGTCCGGGAAATTGCAGCAGGGCGCTGTACGGGGTGGGGCTGATGCTGCGCAGTACCCGGTAGGTGCGCAGGGGGTCGATGTGCCGGTCGACGGTCGCGGTGTTGGTCAGGCACACCTCGTAGGTTTCGCCGCTGCGGATCTCGGCGAGGCACTGGCCGATGAGTTCGAGGTAGCGCTGCGGGTCGTGCCGTACCCGGATGTGCTCGTCGCGGTCGGCGCGCACGAGCAGCGGCGGCGGCGGGGCAGGCACCGAGTCGGACAGGGTCGCGAGGACCGCGGCGGTCTCGTCGAACCACGCCGCGGTCGCGGCTTCGCCGACCCGGTCGCTCAGGGCGAGCAGGTAGCAGCGGCCGGCCTCGTGGTCGAGGACGACGGCGCGATCGGCGAACACCATGGCGGCGTCGGCGACGGGGGAGGTGTGCACCAGTTGGCCGCCGGCGTCGGCTTTGAGTTCGTAGCCGAGATAGCCGACGTAGCCGAGCCCGAAGGTGAACGGTAGGTCGTCGCGGGGGGCGACCTGCCGCTCGGTGAGACGCCGGTCGAGGTGGTCGAAGAACGTGCAGTGGTAGGAGGTGCTGCTGCCGTCCCGGTGATGTTCGTGCACAAGGGTTTCCGCGACGCTGTAGGTCACGAATTCGGCGCGGGGTCCGGCGGCGTCGCCCATCACCGTGAACCGGGAGTCCGGTTCGAGCGCGTCGCTGCCGTCGAGTAGGAAACTGTGCGGGCCGGCCGCGAACAAGGCGTCGTACACCGCGTGCGGGTCGGGGTGGCAGTCGAGGGTGCGGCTTTCGAGCACGTACCGCGCTGCCGCCGGTGCCGGGGGCGGCGCGGCGACACCGTTGCGGCTGGTGCGGGCCTGCGTCGCGGTGGTGGCACGGAAGTTGTCGAGCAGTTCGAATCCGTAGTCGGTGCCGATGGATTCGGGGTGGAACTGCACCCCGAACAGGGGGCGGTGGCGATGCGCAACGGCCATGAGCAACCCGTCGGCGGTGCGGGCGAGCACCTCGAACTCGTCGGGTACCTGCTCGACGATCAGCGAGTGGTAGCGCACGGCGGTGAAGGGGGACGGGATGCCGGTGAACAGCCCGGTGCCGTCGTGCAGGATGTCGCTGGTGCGGCCGTGCACCGGTTCGGGGGCGCGGACCACGGCGCTGCCGAACAGGTGGCACAGCCCCTGATGTCCGAGGCACACACCGAGCACCGGGACGGGCAGTTCGGTGAGGGCGCGGGCGCTGATCCCGAAGTCGCGTTCGCGGTCGGGACGCCCGGGCCCGGGGGAGATGACGACGTTGTCGAAGTCGAGGGTGAGGATCTCGTCCCAGGCGGTGTCGTTGGTGACCACGATCGGGGGTGTGCCGTTGACGCGGGTCAGCAGGCTGTAGAGGTTGTAGGTGAACGAGTCGTAGTTGTCCACGAGCAGGGTGCGGACCGGGGGGGACGCACCGGGGGCGGGTGAGGACGCGGACGCCGACATGACGGGGTCAGCTCCGGCGTTCGCTGGATGCGGTGTCGTCCCGGTGGCTCGGCGCGGTGTCGTCCCGGTGGCTCGGCGCGGTGTCGTCGCTGTCGGTGACGATGAGGTCCTCGACCCGGCAGGCCTCGCCGATCAGCAGGTCGTAGAGTGCACGCACGAACTCGGCGGACAGGCCGTGGCGGTCGGCGTAGTCGCGGGCGCGGCGGTGGACGAGTTGCATGCGGCCGGGTTGCAGCACCGCGATGTCGTGTTGCTGTTTGAGTTCGGCGACGCGTGTGCACAGTGTCAGCCGGTCTCGGACGGCGTCGAGCAATGTCCGGTCGACGCGATCGAGTTCGACGCGCAACGCCTCGAGCGCGGCCGCAGCATCGGCGCCGGCGTCTTCGATGTGTGTGGTGGTGTCGATGTGCCTCGTGGTGTCACTGCCGGTGACGGTGTTGTTGTCGTTCACGTGTATTCACCCCCCGGGTGCTGCCAACCGGATGATCGTCGGATGATCGGTGCGTGATGTGAAGGTGGTGCCGGCGACCTGTTCTCGTCCGGCGGGTTCGCCCATAATTGCACGCCCATCCGCGGGGGTGCCCGCCATTTGATCTTTTTGTGGCGTGTCCGCGATCTGAGGTGGCCCTGCAATCCTGGGAAAAGGAAATGCCGTTGCGGGAATGGAATCCCGCAACGGCATCGCCGAGTGCGCAGCTCGGGTGGTGAGACCCGGTGGGGGTCGTTCAGCCGCGCCGCTTGCTCTTGATCAGGTCGAGACGTTCCTTGAGGAGTTCCTCGAGGTCCTCGACCGAGCGACGCTCGAGCAGCATGTCCCAGTGGGTGCGCGGCGGCTTGGTCTTCTTCGGCTCGGGTGCAGCTCCCTCGAGGAGGGTGCCTTCGAGGCCGTTCTTGCACATCCAGGTGCCGGGGATCTCGGCTTCGTCGGCGAACGGCACGTCGAACTCTTCGCCGTTGTCGCAGCGGTAGCGTGCCATCCGACGCGGCGCAAGATCGTGGTCACGGTCGGTTTCGTAGCTCACCGCCCCGAGTCGGCTGCCTCGCAGTACACGATCTGCCATGGTGGTGTCCTCTCTCGTAATGCTCCGCCCGGTGGGGCCCGGTACCGACGCGGCGTGTGCCGGGCGGTTCCCACGTCCACACCATGTCAACGTCGGCGGGGCCGAATCCGTTCCCGAACCGGGGACGCGGCCGATCTGCCAGTTTACCGGCACGGGTTCTGCGCTCGGTAACGTGTCACCCTATGGCCGGACGGGAACGCAGACCAGCGAGTTGTCTGTGGTGTGGACGACCGGTGCCGGAGGTCGGGACGGGGCGTCGTCGCCGCTATTGCCGCCAGTCGTGCCGGCAACGTGCCTATGAGCAGCGTGCCACCGCGACGAGCACGGGGCCGGCGGCCGATGCGGTGGTGTTGTCGTCGGCGGAGGCCGAGGCCGTGACCGATCGGGCGTTCGAGGTGCGGTGCGCCGCCGAGGACGTGGCGACCGCCGTCGACGAAGGTGCCGATCCGGTGGAGCTGCGCCGGTTGTGTGCCGAGCTGGTAGAGCTGGCGCGGGCGGCCGAACGACTCCGCTGAGGGTGCGTTGCCCGGCCGCCGTCTCGCCCGGTCGTTGGTCGTGTCGGTCAGACGAAGAATCCGCCCATGGTGTAGATGACCTGGCAGAACGCACCGTTGACGTACTGCACCGATCCGAACAGTGCCGCCATGACGGGTCCGGAACCCGGCGCGATGGTGGTGGAGAGCTGCGGGACCCCACCGACCTGATCGTCGAGGGTGGCGACACCGGCCCGGAAGTTCTCCATGTTCATCCACACGAACTTCAGGTCGGCGGCGGCCGGTTGGACGGGGATGGTCGGCTGCACGAACACCTTCATCTCCCCGAACCCGATGTCCGGGTCGGCGTGCGGGCCGGGATGTGCCCACCCGGAGGTCATCGCGAATGGAGTGAATCCGCCGCCGCAGCCGGGACCGACCGTCGGTGCGGGCGTCATGAACGGCTGCGGGATGTTTCGCGGCGGCGGTTCGAGGATCGTGGGGGTGCGCGCGGCGTCGACGAGTCGGTCGAGGGCGCCGACGAGGTCCGGCGAGCCCGCGAGGTCGGCGCGCAACTGGTCGACGGGCACCCCGGCAGGGGCGGGATCGGCGGCGGCGTGGGCGGGGACCGCGACGGCGAGTGCAGCGGCGAACAGGACACCGAGTGAGCGGGCGAACCGGCGACGCGACATCTGATGCTCCTTCGTGGGGTGTGGCAGTGGTGCGTCAGGGGGAACGGTCGGGCGCGTACCACGAGTAGTGGGACAGGTGTGATTCGAGTTTCGACAATAGGCACCGGGGGCGGGTTTTCGCGCGGTTTCGGCATTTGTCGTCGTGAATCGGACATTCCGGATTCGGATATCGAACAGTGATCGAATCGCGATGGAAAAGTAATTGTTCTCGCGGACAAAAATGGCATTCGCCATATTCCGGCTCCGCTCGAATTACCGACCGGTATCGCATGCGGTCTCGTCGCTTTTTCTGCGACGCGAAACCGCACCGGGACGCGACGGATGTGGTCTAGCTTGGGGAGTGCTTCCGATCACTCGGAACAATGCACGACCGGAAAAAGTGGGGCACCGATAGGGCCACCATGACGCGATGTCGGGGCGCGCCGGTTATCGGCCACATCGCTTCTCGGAGGGGTAATGTCGTTGCGATCTCATGAGCCGGCGCTGCCCGAAGGCGCCTTCCCGTTGTCGTCCGCGCAACGGTCGATCTGGTTCGCGCAGCAACTCGCACCGCACGTGCCGATCTGCATCGCGCAGTACATCGATCTGCGCGGCGACGTCGACGTCGATCTGCTGTGCCGGGTCTCGTTGCTCGCCGGCGGCGAGTTCCAATCCGCATACCTGCGGATCCTCGAAGTCGACGGCGAGCCCTATCAGGTCGTCGACAGCTCCATCATCTCCGAGACCATCCCGCAGTTCGACTTCCGCGGTGAACCCGATCCCCTGCGCGCCGCCCGCGACTGGATGGACGCCGACTACGCCCGACCGGTCGACCTGAGCACCGATCTGCTGGTGAACATGGCGGTCCTGCAGGTCGCCGACGACCGGTACTTCTGGTACACCCGCATCCATCATGTCGCGCTCGACGGCTATGCCGCGATGACCATGCTCAACCGGGCCGCCGCGCTGTACACCGCGGCGCACGAGCAGCGCGAACCCGACCCCGCGCGGGCCGCGGACCTGCGCACCCTCTACGACTGGGACCGCGACTACCACGGCTCGACCCGGTACACCTCCGACCGCGACTACTGGCTCGAACGGGTCGCCGGACTCGAAGCCGGCTCGACCCTCGCGCACCGCGACGCCCCGACGGCTGCGCAGAGTCTGCTCACCGGCAGCGCACTGCCCGATGACCTCGTGGGCGCCCTGGCCGCGAGCGACGACACCACCGCCGGTTCGTCGTCCACGGCGACGGTCATCGCCGCGTTCGCCACCTACCTGGCGCGCATGACCGGCCACGACGACGTGGTGATCAACCTGCCCGTTTCGGCGCGCACCACCGCGGTCGTGCGGCGCAGCGGCGGCATGCTCGTCAACACCGCGCCGCTGCACATCCGGCTCGCCGCCGACGACACTCGCCGCGCTCTGGTGCAACGGGTCCAGCTCGAGCTCACCGGGGCGCTGCGGCACCAGCGATTCAGCCTCGAGGACATCCGGCGCGAGAGCGGCGCGGCCGGAGATCCGACCCGGTACGCCGGGCCGATGGTCAACGTCATGCTCTTCCACCAGGAGATCACTCTCGGTGACATCCGCGGGGAATTCCACATCATGACCTCCGGCCCCGTCGAGGACCTGCTGGTCAACATCTATCAGAGCGGGACCCCCGCGAAGACCTTCATCGATTTCCGCGGCAATCCGCATCGCTACGACCGCGACGAACTCACCGAGCACCACACCGCGTTCGTGGCAGTGCTCGACGCGTTCCTGCGTGCCCCCGCGGACACGCCGCTCGACCGGATCGACACGGCCACCGCCGAGATCGGCCGTCGCCGCAGGCATGCCGTGGCGACCGCGGCATTCTGGCGCCGCACCCTCGCCGGGGCCCCCGAACAGCTCCGGTTGCCGCGCACCTCTCCCGGCGCCGAGCGCGCGGCGGACACCGAGAAGGACCCGTTCGGCACAGTCGAGGTGGCCGTCGCCGTCACGTCCGCGGACCTGGCCGCCCTGTGCGAGGGCTCCGACGACACCTGGTATCCGGCGCTGCATGCCGCCACCGCGATCGTCGAGGCCCGGCTGACCGCAGAGGAGAGCACCGTCATCGGCAGGCCCGGCCCCGCGGTGGTGCTGCCGCTGTGCGCTCGCGTCGACGCTGCGGAATCGTTCGCCGCGTTGCTCGCCCGCCTCACCGCCCTCGATGCGCAGGCCGCGGCGCACGACGAGATCACCGCCGACGACCTCGCTGCGTCCGGCCCCGTCCCGATCCCCCCGGTGGTCCTGTCGGTCACCACCTCCACCGAACCTCTCGAGCCCACTGCGCTGCCCGCTACCGCGCTGCAGTCGGCCGCCGCCTTGACCCTGCACGTCACGGTGAGCGCCGACGGGATCGCGGTACGCGCCGTCTTCCGTCGCGCCGAGATCGACGCACACACCGCCGAGGACTTCGTGGTCCGCGTCGGCCGCGTCCTGGCCGCAGCCGGGGACGACCCGGACTGCGCGGTCGGTGACCTGCCCGTCGTCGCCGCGGGCGAACCGGCCGGATTGCTGCCGGCACGGGGACGCCCGGCCATGTCCCCGCAGCTGTGGCCCGAACTGCTTTCCGCGGTCGCCGCGATCGTCCCCGACAGTCCCGCCCTCGTGTGCGGCGACCGGTCGGTGACCTACGGCGAACTCGACCTGTGGTCCAACCGCCTCGCTCGCATCCTCATCGACGCGGGGGCCGGACCGGAACGCATCGTCGCATTGGGTATCGCACGGTCCCTCGAGTCGGTCGCCGCGCTGTGGGCCGTCGCCAAGGCCGGTGCGGCATTCGTGCCGATCGACCCGGCTTATCCGATCGACCGTATCGAATACATGCTCACCGATTCCGGTGCCGTGCTCGGGTTGACGACCGGCGCGCACCGCACGCACCTACCCGACCTGGTGCCGTGGCTCGAACTCGACGACCCGGACCTGCGCGACCGCATCGAGCGCACCTCCGACGTTCCCGTCACCGACGCCGACCGGCCCTGCGACCTGCGCTTCGATCACGCCGCCTATCTGATCTACACCTCCGGCTCCACGGGTCGCCCCAAAGGCGTGCTCGTGCCGCATCGGGGCCTGGCGAATCTGTCGGCGACCCTGCACACCCGGCTCGCGCCGCCCCCCACCGCACGGGTCTCGCACTTCTCGTCCCCGAGCTTCGACGCGTCGATCTTCGAGTACATGACGGCATTCGCGGTCGGTGCGACACTCGTGGTCGTCCCGGCCACCGTGTACGGCGGCGACGAACTGACCGAGCTGCTCAACCGCGAACGCGTCACCCACATGTTCGCCACCCCCGCAGCGTTGGCGTCTCTCGATCCGGCCCGCCTGCAGGCCGGGTCGATCACTGTCGCCGGGGAGGCCTGCCCGCCGGAACTCGCCGCCCGGTGGGCGCCCGGTCGTCGCATGTTCAACGCCTACGGACCGACCGAGACCACCATCGTCGTCACCATCACCGAACCGCTCGTCGCGGGGGAGACCGTCACCCTCGGGGCTCCGGTGTGCGGGGTCACCGAGGTGGTCCTCGACACCCGGCTGCATCCGGTGCCGCGCGGCGTGGCGGGCGAACTGTACGTCGGGGGCCCCGGCGTCACCCGCGGCTACTTCGACCGTCCCGGCCTGACCGCGACCCGGTTCGTCGCCGACACCTACGGTGCGCCCGGATCCCGCACTTACCGCACCGGTGACGTGGTGCGCTGGCATCACGACGACACCATCGAATACCTCGGTCGCTCCGATTTCCAGGTCAAGATCCGCGGTTTCCGCATCGAGCTCGGCGAGATCGACGCTGCCCTGACCGATCACGACACCGTCGCGTTCGCCGTCACCCTCGGCCGCACCGCCCCCTCCGGCGATCCCATGCTGGTGGCGTATGTGCTGCCCGAGACCGGCCGGGCCATCGAGACCGACGCACTCACCGAGCACCTGCGGCAGCGGCTCCCCGCGCACATGGTGCCCGCCGCGCTGGTGGCGCTCGATCACATCCCGCTGACCCCGGTCGGCAAACTCGACCGCCGTGCCCTGCCCGAACCGGTGTTCACCACCACCGTCAGCGACGGCGCCCCGGTCTCGCCCACCGAAACCGCGGTGACGCAGATCCTGTCCGACCAGCTCGGTGTCGAGCGGGTCGGACTCGACGACAGCTTCTTCGACCTCGGTGGCAACTCCTTGATCGCCACCCGCGTGGTGGCCCGCCTGGGCGAGGCGTTCGGCACCGAGGTGGGGGTGCGAACCTTGTTCGAGGCGCCCACCGTGCGGACCCTCGCCGCGCACCTCGACGCGAGTGGTGCCTCCGCGCACCGGCTCCGGGTGCCGCTGACGGCACGGCCCCGACCCGAGCGGGTGCCGGTGTCCGCGGCGCAGCGGCGCCTGTGGTTCGTCAACCAACTCGACACCACCTCCGCCGCCTACAACATTCCCGTTGCCATCACCTTGACCGGCACCCTCGATGTCGCCGCGCTCACCGCCGCGGTGCGCGATCTGCTCGACCGGCACGAGTCGCTGCGCACCCTGTTCCCCGCGACCGCCGACGGACCGATCCAGCAGATCCTGCCTGCGACCGACCTCGACCTCGACGCGGCCCCGGTCGACGCGGCCGAGCTCGAGCGGGCCGTCGCCGAGGTCGTCACCGCCGGGTTCGACGTCACCGTCGACCCACCGGTCCGGCTCCGGCTGCTGCGGGTGCACGACGAACAGCACGTCGTCGCCGTGGTCGTGCATCACATCGCGGCGGACGGCGCGTCGCTGGCGCCGCTGGCCCGGGACCTGATGACCGCCTATCTCGCGCGCCGTGACGGGCAGAGCCCGCAGTGGAATGCGCTGCCCGTGCAGTACGCCGACTACACCCTGTGGTTCGACGAGATGCTCGGCACACTCGACGACGCCACCTCCCGCGCCGCCGAGCAACTCGGCTTCTGGCGTACCCGGCTCGCCGGCGCACCGGAGATCGGTGCGTTGCCCACCGACCGGCCGCGGCCCCCGGCCCAGTCGTTCCGCGGCGCCACCGTCGACTTCGACATCGCGCCCGCCCTGTACCGGAAGATCACCGCGGTCGCGCATGCGCACGGTGCCACCGAGTTCATGGTGGTGCACGCCGCACTGAGTCTGCTGGTCGCGCGCTTGTCCGGCAGCGACGACGTCACCATCGGCACCCCGGTCTCGGGGCGCGGGGAACGTGCCCTCGACGACCTGGTGGGCATGTTCGTCAACACTGTCGCGCTCCGCACCGCGGTGCCCGCGGCGACGCCGTTCGGCACCTACCTGCAGGCGGTACGCGACGGTGACCTCGACGCGTTCGCGCACGCCGACCTGCCGTTCGATGCCCTCGTCGATCTGCTCGCCGGGGCCAGGTCGGCGGCGCATTCGCCGCTGTTCCAGGTGATGCTCGCCTTCCAGAACAACGACACCGCTCACCTGGAGCTACCCGACCTGACCGTCGATATCACCGAAATCGACACCGCCACCACTAAATTCGACCTGCATCTGACTGTCACCGAGATGCCGGGGCCCGACGGCGGCACCGAGTCGCTGCGCGGCGCCCTGTCGTACGCCACCGACCTGTTCGACGCCGACACCGCCGCCGGATTCGCCGACCGTCTCGTGCGGCTGCTCACTGCCGCGGTGACCGCACCCGGCCGTGCCGTCGGCGACCTCGATCTGCTCACCACCGGCGAACGCACCCGAGTGCTCGGCGAGTGGAACGACACCACCACGGCACTGCCCGCCGGCGACACCCTGCTCGATCCGTTCGCCGTACAGGTCGCCGCCACCCCGCACGCCCCCGCCGTCGTGGCCGGCGTGCACACCGTCGGCTACGCCGAGTTCGACGCCGCCACCAACCGGCTCGCCCGCGTGCTGCTGCGCCGCGGCGCGGGGCCGGGCCGGGTCGTCGGCCTGGCCGTGTCCCGTTCGCTCGACCTGCTCGTCGGCATGTACGCCATCGTCAAGACCGGTGCCGCCTACCTGCCCCTGGACCCCGAGCATCCCGCGGAACGCACCGGCTATGTGCTCGGCAGTGCCCGCCCCGCGCTGGTCGTCACCGTCACCGCCGACGCCGGGTGCCTCGCCGGCGCCGAGGTGGAGGTGCTGCACCTCGACACCCTCGACACCGGCGCCGAATCCGACGCCCCGCTCACCGACACCGACCGTCGCCGGGCGCGCGGCGACGACCTCGCCTACGTCATCTACACCTCCGGCTCCACCGGCCGCCCCAAGGGCGTTGCGGTGACCCACCGCGCCATCGTCAACCGGTTGCGCTGGATGCAGCACACCTATCCGCTGACCACCGCCGACACCGTGCTGCAGAAGACCCCCGCGACGTTCGACGTGTCGGTGTGGGAGTTCTTCTGGCCGTTGCACACCGGGGCACGGCTCGTGCTCGCCGCGCCCGGCGGACACCGCGACCCCGACCATCTGCTCGAGCTCATCGACACCCAACAGGTCACCGTCGCACATTTCGTGCCGTCCATGCTCGCGGTGTTCACCGCCGCCGCGACCCGGCCGGGCGCCGGTACTTCACTGCGGCACCTGTTCGCCTCCGGAGAGGCCCTGCCCCCGGAGACCGCCGCCGCGACCCGCCGCGCCTTCCCTCAGATCGAGTTGCACAACCTGTACGGGCCCACCGAAGCCGCCGTCGACGTCACCGCCTGGACCACCAGCGACGACGACACCGGCACCGTGCCCCTCGGCAGCCCGGTGTGGAACACCCGCACCTACGTACTCGACGGCCGCCTGCATCCGGTCCCCGCCGGGGCGGTCGGCGAACTGTATCTCGCCGGGGTGCAACTCGCCCGCGGCTATCTCGGGTGCGGCGCACTGACCGCCGACCGGTTCGTCGCCGACCCGTACGGGCCTGCGGGGGAGCGGATGTACCGCACCGGCGACCTCGCCACCCGCCGCCGCGACGGCGCCCTGCTGTACCTGGGTCGCAGCGACTTCCAGGTCAAGGTCCGGGGCCTGCGCATCGAACTCGGCGAGATCGAACATGCTCTGCGCAGCCATCCGGACATCGCACAGGCCGCGGTGCTCGTGCATCACCTCGCCGACGACGTGCTCACCGGCTATGTGGTGCCGCACCCGGACCGCGCCGTCGACCCCCGCGCGGTCACCGCCGTGGTCGCGCAGCAGCTCCCCGACTACATGGTGCCCACCACCGTGATCGTGCTCGACCGGTTCCCGGTCGGGGTCAACGGCAAACTCGACCGCGGCGCCCTCCCCGCACCCGAGAAGTCCGCACCCGACCGCGGCTACAGCCCGCCGCGCACCCCCGTCGAACAACTCGTCGCCGACACCTTCGCCGAACTCCTCGAAGTACCCCGGGTGGGGTTGCACGACAGCTTCCTCGACCTCGGCGGCGGCTCTTTGCTCGCGATGCGCCTCGCCGCACGCCTGTCGACCACCCTCGGCACCGACCTCGGCATCCGCGACCTGTTCGACCATCCGACCGTCGCCGCAGTCCTCGACCACGTGCACCGCACCTCCGTCGATGCACCCGACGCAGCCCGTCCCGCACTCACCGCCGGGCCTCGCCCCGATCCGCTGCCGCTGTCGCCGGCACAGCAACGGATGTGGTTCATCAACCAGTTCGACACCACCGCCCCGGCCTACAACATCGCCGTAGCGCTCCGCCTGACCGGACATCTGGAGCTGGCCACGCTGCGGGCCGCGGTCACCGACGTCGTCGCCCGCCACGAATCGCTGCGCACCCGCTACCCGTTCGCCGACACCGGACCCATCCAGGTGATCGTCCCGGCCGCCGCGGCCTCGCTGCCCGACTTCACCGTCACCGCGATCGACGCCGACAGCCTGGACACACACGTCGAGAAGATCGCCACCACCGGATTCGACGTCGCCACCGAAATCCCCGCCCGCATCCGGTTGCTCGCGCTCTCCGACACCGAGCATGTGCTCGTGATGGTCCTCCACCACATCACCGGCGACGGATTCTCCCTCGGCCCACTGGCCCGCGATGTCATCACCGCCTACACCGCCCGCGCGGCCGGGCACAGCCCCGGGTGGGCGCCGCTGCCGATCCAGTACGCCGACTACACGATGTGGCAACGCGCGGCGCTCGGCGACGAGACGGACCCCGGGTCCCTCGCCGCGCGGCAGTTGTCGTTCTGGCGTGAACGGCTCGACGGAGTTCCGGAACTGCTCGAATTGCCCCTCGACCGGGTCCGCCCGATGCAGCAGAGCCGCCGTGGTGCGCGGGTGCCGTTCACTCTCGACGCCGCCACCCACCGCCGGCTGGTGGCGTTGGCGCGCCGGCACGACACGTCGGTGTTCATGGTGGTGCACGCCGCGCTGGCGGTGCTGCTCGCCCGGCTGTCGTCGACCTCCGACATCGCGATCGGCACCCCGGTCGCGGGCCGCGGGCACCGCAACCTCGACGACCTGATCGGCATGTTCGTCAACACCGTGGTGTTGCGCACCCGAGTCGACGACACCGAACCGTTCGCGGCGTTGCTGCAGAAGGTCCGCGACGACGACCTCGCGGCGTTCGATCACGCGGACCTTCCGTTCGAACGTCTCGTGGAAGTCCTCGATCCGCCCCGGTCGACGGCGTATACACCGCTGTTCCAGGTGATGCTCGAATTCCAGGACACCGAACGCCCCGAGGTGGTGTTGCCGGACCTGACCGTCGGGGTCCTCGATCTCGCGGCACCGCTGTCACTGTTCGATCTGCAGTTGTCGGTCGCCGAAACCGTCGGCAACGACGGCCCGGCCGGGATCGCGGCATACTTCACCTACGCCACCGACCTGTTCGACGCCGCCACGGTGGTCTCGTTCGCGGACCGCTTCGCCCGCATCGTCGAGGCCGTCACCGCGGGTGCGGAGATCCCCGTCGGCGACATCGGTATCGTCACCGCTGTCGAACTGGCCGCTCTCGCGCCGGCCCGCGGCAGGCCACCGGTCTCGCCGCAGCAGTGGCCCGAGATGCTCACCGCCATCGCCGCGATCGTGCCCGATTCGGTGGCGTTGTCGTTCCGCGGCCGCCAGGTGACCTACCGGGAACTCGACGACTGGTCCACCCGCGTCGCCCACCTGCTCATCGACGCCGGAATCGGACCGGAAAACGTGGTGGCGCTAGGTATTTCACGGTCGATCGAATCGGTGGCGGCGGTGTGGGCAGTCACCAAGACCGGCGCCGCGTTCGTGCCCGTCGACCCCACCTACCCCTCCGAGCGCATCGACTACATGCTCACCGACTGCGCCGCCGCCCTCGGGGTGACCACCCGCGAGCACCGCGACCGGCTTCCCGGGACCGTGCCGTGGCTCGTCCTCGACGACCCCGGCCTGCGTGCACGCATCGCCGCGGCCTCCACCGAGCCGATCACCGACACCGACCGCACCACGCCACTACTGTTCGACCATCCCGCCTACCTGATCTACACCTCCGGCTCCACGGGCCGCCCCAAAGGCGTCGTCGTCACGCACCGCGGCATGACCAACCTCAACGCCGAGGTCCGCGACCACTTCACCATCACCCACCACGCCCGCGTCTCACACCTGGCATCCCCGAGCTTCGACGCGTCGATCTTCGAATACACCAAAGCGTTCTGCGCCGGCGCGACGCTGGTGATCGTGCCGCCCGACGTGTACGGCGGCGACGAACTCGCCCGGCTCCTGCGCGACGAACAGGTCACCCACGCATTCATCACCCCCACCGCCCTCGCCTCCCTCGACCCGCACGACCTCGACACGCTCCGCGTCCTCGTCGTCGCCGGGGAGGCCTGCCCGCCGGAACTCGTCGCCCGCTGGGCACCCGGCCGGCAGATGTTCAACGGCTACGGCCCGTCCGAGGCCACCATCGAAACCAGCGTCAGCCCGGCCCTGCACCCCGACGAGGTCGTCACCGTCGGCGGCCCCGCCGTCGGCTTCCACCAGGTGATCCTCGACGACCGGCTGCGCCCCGTCCCCATCGGCGTGGCCGGCGAACTGTACATCGCCGGGCCCGGTGTCGCCCGCGGCTACCACCGGCGCCCCGACCTGACCGCCGCCCGGTTCCTCGCCGACCCCTATGGGCGGGGCGGGGAACGGATGTACCGCACCGGCGACGTCGTGCGCTGGCGCGCCGACCACACCGTCGAATACCTCGGCCGCTCCGACTTCCAGGTCAAGGTCCGCGGGTTCCGCATCGAACTCGGCGAGATCGACGCCGCCCTGACCGGCCACGACCACATCGTGTTCGCACACACCGCCGGCCACACCGCACCCTCCGGCGACACCGTGCTGATCTCCTACGTGCTCCCCGAGACCGGCACCGACGTCGACCCCGCCGCGGTCCGCGCGCACGTCGCCGCACGGCTGCCCGCCCACATGGTGCCCGCGACCGTGGTGGTGCTCGACGAGATCCCCCTGACCCCCGTCGGGAAACTCGACCACCGCGCCCTGCCGGTACCCGACCTGACCGCCGCCGGCGGTGAGCACCGGCCGCCGGCCACCGACCTCGAACGCATCGTCGCCGAGATCGTCGCCGACGTCCTCGGACACGAACGGGTGTCGGTGGAGGACAACTTCTTCGACATCGGCGGCAACTCCCTGATCGCCACCCGCGTCGTCGCCCGCGTGAACGCCGCGCTGGGCACCGACGCCGGGGTGCGCGCCCTGTTCGAGGCCCCCACCGTGCGCTCCCTCGCCGTGCGGGTCCTCGACGATCACGGCGGCCACGGCCACACCCCGCTGGTGCCCGCCGTCCGCCCGGAACGACTCCCACTGGCCCCCGCCCAGCAACGCATGTGGTTCGTCAACCAGTTCGACACCACCTCCGCCGCCTACAACATCCCCCTCGCGATCCGCCTCACCGGCCGGCTCGACCTCACCGCGTTGAACGGCGCCGTGTCGGACCTGCTCGAGCGGCACGAGACGCTGCGCACCTGGTACCCCGGTGACGAGCACGGCCCACGGCAACTGATCTCGACCACCGACAAGGCCTTCACCGCGCTCCGACCCGAAACTCTCTCGGCCGCCGACCTGCCCGGCCGGGTCGCCGAGTTGATCGGCGCCGGCTTCGACGTCGCCACCGCCGTGCCGGTCCGCGCGGCGCTGCTCGCACTGTCCGACACCGAAACTGTCCTGGTCGTGGTGGTGCATCACATCGCCGCGGACGGGGCGTCGATGGCGCCGCTGGCCCGCGACCTGATGACCGCCTATCTCGCCCGCACCCGCGCCGCCGCCCCAGACCTGCCGCCGCTGACCGTGCAATACGTCGATTACGCTCTGTGGCAACAGGATCTGCTCGGCGACCCCGCCGACCCGGCGTCGCTCGCCGCCACCCAACTCGACTTCTGGCGCGACACCCTCGCCGATCTGCCGGAGGTGCTGCCGCTGCCCACCGACCGGCCGCGACCCCCGCAGCAGTCGTTCCGCGGCGCCGTGCACCGCTTCGACGTCGACCCCGGCGTGCACGCGGCGCTGGTCGATCTCGCCGCCGCGCACAACGCCACCGTGTTCATGACCGTGCATGCCGCCCTCGCGGTGCTCCTCGCGCGGCTGTCGTCGACCTCCGACATCGCGATCGGCAGCCCCGTCGCCGGGCGCGGGCATCGCGCCCTCGACGATCTGGTCGGTATGTTCGTCAACACCGTGGTGCTGCGCACCCCCGTCACCGGCGCCCTGTCGTTCAGCGATCATCTGCACCGCACCCGCGAGGTCGACCTCGCGGCGTTCGGGCACACCGAACTGCCCTTCGAGAAACTCGTCGACGCGCTCGACCCGACCCGCGCCACCGATCATTCCCCGCTGTTCCAGGTGGTCCTCGAGTTCGGCAACACCGACCGCGCCCACCTCGAGTTGCCGGAGTTGACCGTCGAGGCGCTCGACGCCGACCTCAACGTCGCGAAGTTCGATCTGCAACTGAACGTGCAGGAAAACCCTGGCGGCGGTCTGAGCTGCGCGTTCACGTACGCCACCGACCTGTTCGACGCGGCGACCGCCGCGGCGATCACCGACCGGTTCGTGCGGTTGCTCGCCGCGGTCACGGACGATCCGGCGCGACCGGTCGGCGATCTCGATCTGCTCACCGACCTCGAACACGCCACCGCGGCGAGCCGCGCGGAATTCTCTGCGGCGAGCCGCGCGGATCTGTCTGCGGCGAGCCGCGCGGATCTGTCTGCGGCGAGCCGCGCGGGTCTCTCTGCGGCGAGCGGCGACACCCTGCTCGATCTGTTCCGGCTCGGCGCCGCCCTCGATCCCGACGCGGTCGCGGTGACCGCCGACGACGGGCAGCTGACCTACCGCGAACTCGATGAGCGGGTCCACCGCCTCGCGCGGCTGTTGCTCGAGCACGGCGCGGGCCCCGACACGCTCGTCGCCGTCGCCCTGCCCCGCACCAGTGAACTCGTCGTCGCGCTGCTCGCGATCCTCGACAGCGGCGCCGGATACCTGCCGATCGATGTTGCGTACCCGCCGGAGCGGCTCGCGTTCATGTTCGCCGACGCGCACCCGGTGTGTGTGCTCACCACCGCCGAACACGCCGCGTTCATGCCCGAGACCGCACCGGAACCGGTGCTGCTCGACGCGCAGGCCGTGATCGACCGGCTCGCGGCGCTGCCCACGACCGTCTTGACCGGCGGGGAGCGTCGGCCGGTGCACCCCGATCAGACCGCGTATGTCATCTACACCTCCGGCTCCACCGGCCGCCCCAAGGGTGTGGTGGTGCCGCACCGCACCGTGGTGACTTTGATGACCGACACCCGCCCGCAGTTCGGTTTCGACCAGCACGACGTGTGGACGCTGTTCCACTCCTACGCCTTCGACTTCTCGGTGTGGGAACTGTGGGGTGCCCTCGCACACGGCGGCCGTCTCGTCGTTGTCGACTACCACACCGCCCGCACCCCCGACGAGTTCCTCGCGTTGCTGCGCCGCGAACAGGTCACCGTCCTGAACCAGACGCCGACCGCGTTCCAGCAGCTCGTCGAGGCCGACCGGGTCGCGGGGGGACCGCCGCTGCCGTTGCGCTGGATCATCTTCGGTGGGGAGGCCCTCGATCTGGCGCAGCTCGACCGCTGGTACCGCCGCCACGACGACACCACCCCCACCTTGGTGAACATGTACGGCATCACCGAAACCACCGTGCATGTCACCGCGTTGCCCCTGGGGCGGGCGCTGGCCGCGGAGGCGAACGCCAGCCTCATCGGCGCACCCTTGCCGTCGCTGCACCTGCACATTCTCGATGGGCGGCTGCATCCCGTCCCGACCGGCACGATCGGGGAACTGTATGTCTCCGGTGGGCAGCTGACCCGCGGCTATCACGCCCGCCCCGACCTGACCGCCACCCGCTTCGTCGCCGACCCGCACGGCGCCCCCGGGACGCGGCTCTACCGCACCGGCGACCTCGCCCGCCGCACCCGCAGCGGCGACATCGAATACGTCGGCCGCAGCGACTTCCAGGTCCAGATGCGCGGTTTCCGTATCGAACTCGGCGAGATCGAGGCGGCGCTGCTGCGCAGCCCCGGGGTCGCCCGCGCGGTGGTCGTGGTGCACCACGACGACCGCGCCGCCACCGACCGGCTCGTCGGCTATCTGGTGCCGCAAACCGGTGTCGATCTCGACGTCGATACCGTGCTGGCGCAGGTCGCCACCGACCTCGCCGCGTATATGGTGCCCGCCACTCTCGTCGTGCTCGACACCCTGCCGGTCGCGGCCACCGGCAAACTCGACCGCCGTGCGCTGCCCGCCCCGGATTTCGCGGCCCGCTCCGCGGTGACCCGCGCCCCGGCCGGGGACCGGGAGATCCGGCTCGTCGAGTTGTTCGCGCAGGTCCTCGGTCTCGACACCGTCGGGGTCGACGACTCGTTCTTCTCCCTCGGCGGCGACTCGATCATGTCGATCCAGTTGGTATCGCGTGCCAAGGCCGCCGGGCTCGAACTGTCCCCGCGGGACGTGTTCGAGCACAAGACGCCCGCGGCGCTCGCCGCGGTTGCCGGCACCACCGTCGCCCCTGCCGTGTTGGCGGAACTGCCCGGCGGGGGCGTCGGTGAGATGCCGCTGCCCCCGATCGTGCACTGGATGCTCGACCGGGGCGGCAGTTACGACCGCTACACGCAGGCCGTGCTGCTGCGGCTACCGCACGACCTGACCGGACCCGTGCTGACCACACTGATCCAGGCGCTGCTCGATCGGCACGACATGCTCCGCGCCCGCCTGTATCCGAGCGTCGCTGCGCCGCGCGGCGCAGCGCTGTACGTCGACCCGCCCGGCGCGGTGCACGCCGACACGGTGATCCATCGGGTGCCGGTCACCAGTGCCGCCGACACCGACGAGTTCTTCACGCTCGCCTCGCAGGAACTCGACGCGGCCGCGGATCGGCTCGACCCGTCGGCCGGGGTGCTGCTGCAGGCGGTGTGGTTCGACGCGGCGACCGGCGCCGGCCGGTTGCTGCTGGTGATCCACCATCTTGCGGTGGATGGGGTGTCGTGGCGGATCCTGGTGCCCGATCTCGCGGCGGCGTGGGCGGCCGGTCTCGATCCGCACGCCCCGGCGGCGCTGTTGCCGCCCGCGGCGGGTACGTCGGTGCGCCGCTGGGCGCATGCCCTGGCCACGACCGCGCAGGACCCGGACCGCCGCACCGAACTCGGCTTCTGGCGCCGTACCGTCGATGTCGTCGACCCGCCGGTGGGGGACCGGCCGTTCGATCCGGCCGTCGACGTCAACGCCACCGTGGCGACGGTGGAAGCCGTGCTGCCCACCGCGGTGACCGAGGCGCTGCTCACCACGGTGCCGGACCGGTTCCACGGGTCCGTCGAGCACGGTCTGCTCACCGCCTTCGCGCTCGCCGTCCTCGCGTGGCGCCGCGACCGCGGTCAACACCGGCATGAGGTGCTGCTCAACGTCGAAGGGCACGGCCGGGAGACGACCGCCGCCGACGGCGCCGACCTGTCCGGCACCGTCGGCTGGTTCACCACCATCCACCCGCTGCGACTGGACCTGGCCGCCGTCGACCTCGACGATGCGCTCACCGGGGGTCCCGCCGCAGGCCGCGCTATCAAGGCCGTCAAGGAACACCTCGCCGCGGTCCCGGATCACGGAGTCGGTTTCGGTCTGCTGCGGTATCTCGCCGACGACACCGCCGCCGAACTCGCGGCGCTGGCGACCCCGCAACTGAGTTTCAACTATCTGGGGCGCCCCACTGTCGGCACCGACACCGCTGCCGAGGTGCCGTGGTTGCCGATCGGGGCATTCGGTCGTGGCGGCACGCAGAGCCCCGACATGCCCGCCGCCGCCGTTGTCGATCTCAATGCCGTGACCGTCGACGGCCCCGACGGGCCGGTGCTGCGCACCTTCTGGTCGTTCCCGGCCGGGTTACTCGACGATGCCGAGGTCACCGCGCTCGCCGCCCGGTTCACCGCCGCCGCGACCGCCCTCGCGAGGCATGCGCGCAACCCGCACGCCGGGGGTCTGACTCCGTCGGATCTGCCGCTGGTGCGGCTCGATCAGCCCACCCTCGAACATCTCGAGGACCGGTACGGGCCGCTCGAGACGGTGTGGCCGACCGCGCCGCTGCAGACCGGGTTGCTGTTCCACGCGCTGCTCGCCGGGGACGACCCGGACGCGTATGTAGTGCAACTCGTCCTCGACGTCGCCGGCCGGCTCGATCCGGCGCGGCTGCGGCGCGCGGTGCAGGTGCTGCTGCTGCGGCACCCGAATCTGCGGGTCGCGTTCACCGGCGACGGCGGCGACGGATATGTGCAGGTCGTGCCGACGCACACCGACGTACCGTTCACGGTCGCGGACACCGGCGACGACCCGGATCCGGAGGCCGCCGCCGCCCGGTTGCTCGCCGCCGACCGCGCCACCGGCTTCGACACCACCGCCGCACCGCTGCTGCGGGTCACCGTCGTGCACATCGGCCCGGACCGGCACCGGGTCGCCCTGACGAATCATCATCTGCTGCTCGACGGCTGGTCCACTCCGGTCCTGATCAGGGAACTGCTGGTGCTGTATGCCACCGACAACGACACCACGGTCCTCGAACGACCGCAGAGTTTCGGTACCTATCTGGCATGGCTCGCCGACCGCGACCCCGACACCTCGATCGAGGCCTACCGCCGCGTGCTCGCGGGGGTCGATGAGCCGACGCTGCTGGCTCCGCAGCACCGTACCGGTGCCACCACCGGCGTCTCCGACGACCTCGACGTCGAGGTGAGCGCCGAGTTGTCGGCGCGCCTCGACGCGGTCGCCGCCGCGCGCGGAGTCACCGTCAACACCCTGGTGCAGGTCGCGTGGGGTGTGGTTCTCGGTGCGCTCACCGGACGCCGCGACGTGGTGTTCGGTGCGACCGTCTCCGGGCGGCCCCCGCAGGTGGCGGGGATCGAAACGATGGTCGGGTTGTTCATCAACACTGTGCCGGTGCGCATCACGGTGCATCCGGGCGACACCGTGGGGGCGCTCGTCGACCGGGTGCAGGCCGAACAGGCGGCGCTGCTCGATCACCATCATCTCGATCTGAACACTCTCGACCGGCACGTCGGCGGCGCCGTCCGGTTCGACACGTTGACCGTGTTCGAGTCGTATCCGGTCGATGCGGCGGGGATGAGCGAAGACACCGACATCGCAGGCATGCGCATCACCGGGATCACCGGCCGTGATGCGGCGCATTATCCGCTGAGCATCGTCGCGCACGCCGATACCGTGATGCATCTGCGGATGAAGTACCTGCCGGAGGTGTTCGACAGCGGTGAGGTCGCGGTGATCGCCGACCGCATCATCGCGGCCCTGACCATCTTGACCGGCGACCCCGGCGCGCTTCTCGCGCAGCGCCCGGTGCTCACCGCCGCCGAAGCGCGGGCGCTGACCCCGGGACGCGGACCGGAGGGCGGTTCGACGCTGACCCTGCCGGAGTTGTTCACCGCCACCGCGGCGGCGCATCCCGACGCGATCGCGGTGACCGACGGTGACGTCGCGGTGACCTACCGGGATCTCGATGCCCGCTCCGATGCGCTGGCCCGCCGCCTGCTCGACGACGGCGCCGGCCCCGACGCCGTCGTCGCCCTGGGCATCGCCCGTTCCGTGGAGTCCGTGCTCGCGATGTGGGCGATCACCAAGACCGGGGCGGCGTTCGTGCCGGTCGATCCGCATTACCCGGCGGAGCGGGTCGCGTTCATGCTCGCCGACTGCGGTGCCACCGTCGGGGTCACCACCGCAGCGCACCGCGCCGGGTTGCCCGACACGGTGCGGTGGTTCGACCTGCACAGCCTCGATCTCCGCAGCGCCGACCTGCACAGCGCCGCGATCGGAACCACCGGTGTCTCCGCTCCGATCACCGACGCCGACCGGCGGACACCGTTGCGTCTCGACCACGCCGCCTACCTGATCTACACCTCCGGCTCCACCGGCCGCCCCAAGGGGGTGGTGACCACCCACCGCAGCCTGCACAATTTCGCCCTGGATCAGCGCGACCGGTTCGGCGCCGGCCCGGGCTCGAACGTCATGCATTTCTCGTCGCCGAGCTTCGACGCATCGATTTTCGAATACCTCCTGGCCTTCGGATCCGGCGCCACCCTCGTCGTCGTGCCCCCCGAGTTGTACGGCGGCGCCGAACTCGGCCGGTTCCTCGCCGACCGCGCCGTCACCCACGGGTTCATCACCCCCGCAGCGCTCGCGTCGCTGGATCCGGCCGACCTGACCGCGTTCGTCGACCTCGCCGTCGGCGGAGAGGCCTGGCCGGCGGACCTGCTCGACACCTGGACGCCGGGCCGTCGTCTCGTCAACGCCTACGGGCCCACCGAAACGACGATCATGGCCGCGATCAGCGACCCGCTACGCCGCGACAGCGTCCTGACGCTCGGGCCGCCGCTGCGCGGGGTGCACGCCGTGATCCTCGACGACCTGCTGCGCCCCGTCCCGGTCGGGGCGTCCGGCGAGCTGTATCTCGCAGGCACCGGCCTGGCGCGTGGCTATCACGCCCGCCCCGATCTGACGGCGGGCCGGTTCGTCGCCGACCCGTACGGGCAGGCGGGGGAGCGGATGTACCGCACCGGCGATGTGGTGCGGTGGGTCGGCGACCCGGCCGGCCGGCTCGAGATCGACTACGTCGGCCGTGCCGACTTCCAGGTCAAGATCCGCGGGTTCCGCGTCGAACTCGGCGAGATCGACGCTGCCCTCAGCACCCATCCCGATGTCGGGTTCGCCGTCACCGTCGCGCACACCGCCCCGTCGGGGGAGACGGTGCTGGTCGCCCACTGCCACCCGGCCACCCCCGGAACCCTGGACCACCACACCATCAAAAACCATGTTGCACAACACCTTCCCGCGCACATGGTGCCCACATTCATCACCGTCCTCGACGAGATCCCGCTGACCCCCGTCGGGAAACTCGACCGCGACGCCCTACCCGTGCCGGACCTGACCCGCACCGGCGCCGACCACCACCCACCCGCCGAAGGACTGGAAACCGTCCTCGCCGAGCACCTGCGCGAACTCCTCGGACTCGACACCCTCTCCGCGACCGACAGTTTCTTCGACATCGGCGGCAACTCCCTGATCGCGACGCGCGCCGTCGCCCGGCTCGGCGACCACCTCGGCCGCGACATCCCCGTGCGCGCCCTGTTCGAACACCCCACCGTGCGCGACCTCGCCGCGCACCTGCACGCAGCCGAGGGCACCGACGAACACGCCGGGCCACGCACCGGCCCCACCGCGGCGCCGCGCCCCGACCGCATCCCCCTGTCCCCGGCCCAGCAGCGCCTGTGGTTCGTCAACCAGTTCGACACCACCTCGGCCGCCTACAACATCCCGCTTGCGATCCGGCTCAGCGGGCATCTGTCCCGCGCCGCGCTCGGCGCCGCCCTGCATGATGTGCTGTCCCGGCACGAGGCGCTGCGCACCGTGTACCCGGCCACCGCGGACGGACCGCACCAGCGCATCCTCGCCGCCGACGACGTGCCGTTGACCCTCGATGTGGTGCCCGCCGGTGCCGACACGGTCCTCGCCGCGGTCGGCGACTTCACGGGCGCCGGTTTCGATGTCACCGTCGATGTGCCGCTGCGGGCGCGGGTGTTCGCGCTCGGCCGCGACGAACACATTGCGGTGCTCGTGGTGCACCACATCGCCGCCGACGGCTCGTCGCTCGCGCCACTGGCCCGCGACCTGATGATCGCCTATCAGGCCCGCACCCGCGGTGACGCCCCCACCTGGGCGCCGCTGCCCGTCCAGTACGCCGACTACGCCCTGTGGCAACACGACCGCCTCGGCGACCCGGCCGACCCCCGCTCTCTCGCCGACGCCCAGATCCGGTTCTGGCGCGACACCCTCACGGACCTGCCCGAGGTGTTGCCGCTGCCCACCGACCGGCCCCGCCCCGCGCAGCAGTCGTTCCGCGGCGACGTCGTCCGCTTCCCGATCGACGCAGCGCTGCATCAGCGGCTCACCCGGCTGACCGCGGCGCACGGCACCACCGTGTTCATGGCGATGCACGCCGCCCTCGCCGTGCTCCTCGCACGACTGTCGGGCACCTCCGACATCGCCGTCGGCAGCCCCGTCGCCGGCCGCGGCCACCGCGACCTCGACGAGGTGGTCGGCATGTTCGTCAACACCGTGGTGTTGCGCACCCCGGTGCCGGCGGCGGC
Organism: Rhodococcus sp. NPDC060086; assembly: GCF_042730275.1. NCBI lineage: Bacteria > Bacillati > Actinomycetota > Actinomycetes > Mycobacteriales > Nocardiaceae > Rhodococcus > Rhodococcus sp. NPDC060086. The sequence continues at coordinate 22,676 of NZ_JBHWWZ010000024.1, read as the reverse complement.
GACGTTCGCGGCACTGCTCACCGACGTCACCGACCGCGATCTCGACGCCTTCGCGCACACCGACATCCCGTTCGAGACCGTCGTCGAGACCGCCGACCCGATCCGCTCCACGGCGCATTCCCCGCTGTTCCAGGTGTCCCTCGAATTCCAGAACACCGAACGCGCCGCGCTCGAGTTGCCGCACCTGACGGTGCAGGGCGTCCCCCTCGATCCGACGGTATGCAACTTCGACCTCGAGCTGCTCGTCGCCGACGCTGGAGGCACCCGCGGCGCTGCCGACGCCGCTGGTGTCCTCGACACCGGCACCGAGGGGGGCGGTCTCGAGGCGGCGTTCGTGTACGCCACCGACCTGTTCGACGCCGCCACCGTCGCCGGGTTCGCGGCGCGCCTGACCCGGCTGCTCGACGCCGTCACCACCGACCCCGACGTCCCGGTCGGCGAGATCGACCTGCTCACCGACCTCGAACGCGACACCCTGGTGCCTGCGAGGGGCCCGGACAGCGGCGACGCCCGGTTGTGGCCCGATCTGCTCGACGAGGCCGTCGCGATCGATCCCGCGGCGGTCGCGGTCGTCGACGGGGACCGCACCATCGCCTACCGCGAACTCGACCACGCCGCCACTGCGCTGGCGCGGCTGCTCCTCGACCGCGGCGCCGGCCCCGACACCGTGGTCGCACTCGCCCTGCCCCGGTCGATCGACTCGGTGACCGCGGTGTGGGCCACCACCCGCAGCGGTGCGACGTTCGTGCCCGTCGACCCCACCTATCCGCCCGAACGGATCGAGTTCATGCTCACCGACAGTGCCGCGACCGTCGGGATCACCGACACCGCACACCGCGGCGCCGTCCCGGACACCGTGGACTGGATCGTGCTCGATTCCGGTGAGGTCCGCGCCGACCTCACAGCCCGCGACACCACTGCGATCACCGATCGGGACCGCCCGGTGCCGCTACGCCCCGACCACGGCGCCTACCTGATCTACACCTCCGGCTCCACCGGCCGCCCCAAGGGCGTGACGGTCACCCACCGCGGCCTCGCCGACCTCGCCGCCGAGGAACACGACCATCTGCTCGTCGAACCGGGCAGCCGCGTCTCGCACCTGGCGTCCCCGAGTTTCGACGCATCGATCTTCGAGATGATGATGGCGCTGTCCGCGGGGGCGAGCCTGGTGATCGTGCCGCCCGGCGTGTACGGCGGCGACGACCTCGCCGCGGCGTTGCGGGCCCACCGCGTCGACCATGCGTTCATCACCCCCACCGCCCTCGCCTCACTGGATCCGGCGCAGGTCCCCGACCTGCAGGTGTTGCTCGTCGCGGGGGAGGCGTGCCCCCCGGAGCTGGTCGACCGCTGGGCCGACGGACACCGGATGATCGATGCCTACGGCCCCACCGAAGCGACCATCATGACCTCGCTGACCGACCCGCTGCGCGCGGGGCAGCCGGTGACCATCGGCCGCCCGTCGCGTGGCTTCCGGTCGCTGGTGCTCGATGCGCGGCTGCGGCCGGTCCCGATCGGGGTGCCCGGCGAACTGTATGTGGCCGGGCCCGGCCTGGCGCGGGGCTACCATGCCCGCCCGGATCTGACGGCGGGCCGGTTCGTTGCGGACCCCTGCGGCCGGGGCGAGCGCATGTACCGCACCGGTGATGTGGTGCGGTGGGTCGGGGATCCGGCGGGCCGGGTCGAACTCGAGTATGTGGGCCGCGCCGATTTCCAGGTGAAGATCCGCGGGTTCCGGGTCGAACTCGGCGAGATCGACACCGCGCTCACCGGCCACGATCAGGTGGTGTTCGCGCACACCCTCGGACACACCGCCCCCTCGGGGGAAACGGTGCTCGTCTCGTATGTGCGCGCCGCCGAGGACACCGCACCCGACCCGGTCGCGCTGCGCAGGCACGTCGCCGCACATCTGCCCGGGCACATGGTGCCGACGGTGATCGTCGTCCTCGACGCCATCCCGCTGACCCCGGCCGGGAAACTGGATCGCCGCGCGCTGCCCGCACCGGACTTCACCGCCCGCACCGCCGAGGGCCGCGCTCCCGACACCGACCTCGAACGTCTCGTCGCGGACGTGTTCGCCACCCACCTGGGTCTGACCGCGGTGCCCGCGGACGGCAACTTCTTCGAACTCGGCGGTACGTCGCTGCTCGCCACCCGGCTCGTCCCGGATCTGTCGCAGCGCCTCAACCGCCGGGTCGGTTTGCCGGCGCTGTTCACTCATCCCACGGTCGCCGACCTGGCGCAACACCTGAGTGGGGACGCGGACAGCGGCACCGTCGACGACGCCCTGCGGGTGTTGGTGCCGCTTCGGGAGGGCACCGCACCGGCGTTGTTCTGTGTGCATCCCGCGGCGGGGCTGGCCTGGGGATATGCCGGGCTCACCCAGCACCTCGACGGGGAACGCGCCGTGTACGGGCTGCAGCTGCCCACTTTGAGTAATTCCGGCACCGTCGACAGCATCCGGTCGCTGGCGGTGCGCTACGCCGAGGAGATCCGCCGGGTGCAACCCCACGGGCCCTACCATCTGCTGGGCTGGTCGCTCGGTGGGATCGTGGCGCACGCCGTCGCCGTCGAACTGCAACGCGCCGGGGAGGTCGTCGACACCCTCGCGTTGCTCGATGCGCACCTCAACGTGTCCGGTGGCGCGGCCCCGGCGGTCAAGGACATGCTTCGCGATCTCGGTGTCTCCACCAACGGCGGTGCCGATCCCAGCTACGCGGAGGCGCTCGTGCTCCTCGAGCGCACTTTCGGGGAACTGTCGGGGCTGACGGCGCAGCACCTCGAACGGTTGCACACCGGGTCGGCGGCCGCGGCCCGTGCGGCGCGGCGGCATTCGCCGGTGACCTTCCACGGCGATGTGCTGTTCTTCACCGCCACCCGCTCCGCGGGGTCGGTGCCCGCCGTCGCCGCGTGGCACGACATCGTCGACGGCGAGATCCACCAGTTCCGGATCGACTGTGAACACCACGAGATGGTGGCTCCGCCCGCGGCGCAGGACATCGCCGCGGTGCTCATCGCGCGTCTCGAGGACAGCGATGTCAGTGTGCGGCGCGGGCACGGTCGGTGGGGGATCGGTACGGAAGTGGTGCGCTGAGCGGGTGCGGCGCCGGGGCAGGGGCCTCGCCGCTCTCTCCGGCCGATTATCCCCGGCCGATGAGGGAGCCCACCGCATCGAGGACTCGGTCCAGTCCGAACGTCCACGCGGCCTGCGGGCTGTAGGAGGTGTTCAGCGCCGCTCCGGCAGCGGCGCCCACCCGCCGAGCGAGCGGGAAGTCGTCGCCGACGTATCCGGCGAGGCGCCGGTGCCACGCGGACCACACCTCGGCCATGTCGGCGGCCCGGGGGTCGGGGCGGCGTGCTTGCGCCGCCGCACGGGTGAAGTCCGCGACGAAGGTCAGCGCGGCGTCGCGGTCGAGGTCCGTGAGCCCGGTGTGATCGAAAGCGTGCAGGTCGTGGTCGTAGGCGGCGATGGTGCCCGGCCCCAGGGAGGCACGCTGGTCGGTGACATCGAGCAGCCACCAGTGCGCGGTGTACAGCGCGAGGTCCGCTTCGGCGACCTGCCGGACCCGGGCACGCCAGTCTTCGCTCGGATAGGGAGCGCGGGGTCGGCCGGCGCGCGCGGCGTCGATCATGAGCACCAGCAGGTCGTCGCGGGAGCCGACGTGGGTGTAGAGGGCCATCCCGGAGATGCTGAGGTCCGCGGCGAGTCGGCGCACGGTCACGGCGTCGAGTCCTTCGGCGTCGGCGAGGGTGATGGCGGTCGAAACTGCTTGTGCGGTAGTGACTTTCGACTTCGGTCCGCGGGTGCCTCCGCGGGGTGCGTCGGGATGCTCGCGCCACAGTAGGTCGATCAGGTCGCGCGCCATGGGTCTCTCCTGCGGTCGGGGGTACCGGTAGTGATGGCGACAAAATCGGCGGATTACCAGGTCGGAGCTTCTGCAATCATCGTCGACAGCATTCCACACCTGGCTGCTGGACCTGCATATTCGACCGTTGCTTCCCCATTGCTACCGGCACCCTTCGTAGGAGGGTTCGTCTCGCGGGCGGTCTGACGGAGCTGCGCTTCGATGCTCGTCCGGATCTGCGGAGGCAACCGCTTGTTCTGCGTCACGTGAGCGTCATGGCGCACGAGCGCCGCGGGCTGCGTCCCGTCGGCCCCAGCCTGCGGTGCGAGCATCGACCGCGACCGGTACGACGATGTGATCGTTCGTTCCACTCGTTGGACCGTTGAGTGTCTTCTGAGTGTCTTCCGCGAAAGGTCGCGGACCGAACGGTCCCTACCTACGCCGCCACGACGTCCAGGTCGTGTGGGCGCTGACCGGTGATCGCGAGCGAGCCTCGGTCATCCCGAACGCCCATGGGATCCCCACGTCAGGTTGACCACTTGACTTGACCTACTTGACCGAGGACGATCAAGGCATGAGCACGCCACTGAAGAAGGTCGTCGACGATCAGCTGGACGCCAGCGGGATGGCGGCGGAGCAGCTCAGCATAGACGACGCACAGTATGTAGCCGAGGGTGTCAAAAATGTGCTGTCGAACCTCAAAGCGCGCCGAACGTGGGAAAAACACCTCGGCCCGATCCTGACCCATAAGCAGACCCTCGACCTGACCGGCTGGTCCAAGCAGGCTCTCAGCCAGGCGGTCAAAGACAACCGAGTACTGCGCTTGACGGCCAACGACGGCAGTGTCGGGTACTGGTCGGGAGGATTCACCGACACAGCCCCGTACCGTCCGATCCTGGGGATCAAGAACGTTCTTGCCGCGTGGGCCCATTCTGGCGTCGAATCCTGGACCACTGCCTCATGGATGTCGAGCGCACAGCCGGAGCTCGACGGCCGGACACCTCGGCAAGCCCTCCTCGACGGCGACACTGCCGATGTCGAGAAGCTGGCCGGTCAGGCTTCGGGACGGCTCGCTTCGTGAGCGCTCCCCGCGCTCGGCAACATCTGAAACCACCGCCGTCCCCGGATGAACTCCGGGGACGGTTCCCTGAGGTCACCCTGGCCGCCCACACGACGCTCTACCGCAATCATGCGGCCGGACTGGGGGCGTGGTGGTTCAGCAGTAACGGTGCCGGACGATTCGACCTCGCAGGATCCGAAGGGACCTGCTACGCCGCCGAAAGCGAACTTGTCACTGTGCTCGAGGCTTGGAGCGGGATCGACGTCATCCCACGTCCGGACACCGCGAAGCGGGACATCTCGGCCGTGACCGTTCATGGGGATCTGCGCCTGGCCGATGCAACTTCGAATCGGGCGATCCAGTTCGGGGTGACGGCGGAGATGTTCACTACCTCCGACTATCCGCTGACGCAGCAGTGGTCGAAGGCGTTGCGCAGAGCGGGATTCGACGGAATCCGATACTGGGCACGCCACGACCTGACTCACGTCGACGCATGTATCGCTGTGTTTGCGCCCAGTGGTGACCACACCAGCACGGCAATGAAGCCCAGTGACTTCGGGGTGCTCGTCACCGAGAACCTGCTCGACCGTCCCGATCTGTGGAAGGCATTGGAGCATGAGGCAGGGATTGTGGTCCTCGATATCCCTGGAAGCCTCTGACCATATGCGCGGCGGCGGTCGCGAAACTCTATACACTAAATACGTTATACGTCGCATAAGGTTTACCGCCCCTGGAGGTTCACCATCAAGATCACCGGCACCGCCCTGTCCCTCAATGTCCCCGACACCGCCGCCTCCGCGGACTTCGCGAAGACTCACTTCGGATTCACCGAGGCCATGTCCGACGATGGCTTCGTCTCCCTCGCGCACCCCAGCGCGGGACTGAACATCGTCTTCCTGCGCACCGGGTTGGGCACCTTCACGCCCGCCACCATCGCAGGTCCCGCCGGTCAAGGCATGTTGATCGCCTTCGTCGTCGACGACCTCGATGCCGAATACGCCCGCATCGCCGCAGCGGGCGCGAGGGTGATCACCGAACCGGAAACCGAACCGTGGGGGGAGCGCTTCTGTCAGTTCGCCGACCCCAACGGCATCGTGTGGCAGCTCGTGCAATGGGTCTGACCCGCACCCTTTCATGACATGAAGCCAACGCATGTTGCACTATGCAAATTATGCGTTGGATTTATGTAATGGGAGTCACTTCAATGGAGGCATGCCCAGCAGCCCTCCCGCGACGTCGGACATCGACCTCTTCGCCGACGACGTCCTCACCGACCCCTACCCGACATTCGCAGCACTGCGCGACCTCGGTCCGGTCGTGTATCTGCCCACCAACAACATCTACGCCCTGACCCGCTACGACGTCATCCGCGGCGCCCTCACCGACACCGACACCTTCTCCTCCCGCACCATCGGCTTCAACCCGATGGTCAACGACGCACTCCAGGGCACCTCCCTCGCCTCGGACCCGCCCGTGCACACCGAGCTGCGCGCCACCCTCACCGAGAATCTGTCCCCCCGCGCCTTGCGCGGCCTGAAGGGCACCATCGAGGCGAAGGCCGACGCCCTCGTCGCCGAACTCGTCGCCGCGGGTTCGTTCGAAGCCATCGACAGCCTCGCCCGCGCCTTCCCGCTCGAGATCGTCGCCGACCTGATCGGATTCACCGGCGACGTCCGCGAGAACATGCTCCGCTGGGGACAGGCCGCCATGGAGGTCATCGGCCCTCTCAACCAGCGCACCGCCGAGAACTTTCCCATCGCGGGCGAACTGTACGAATGGTGCTCGAAGGTGCAGGCCGAGGATCTGACCCCCGGGTCGGTCGGGCGCGGCATCTTCGACGCCGAAGCCCGCGGCGCCATCCCCGCGGACACCGCAGGCCACATCATCCACCAGTACCTCGGCGCCGGGGTGGACACCACCATCGCCTCGATCGGCAACATCGTCGCCTTGTTTGCGGCGTTCCCCGACCAGTTCGATCTCGTCCGCGCCGACCCCACCCTGGTACCGGCCGCATTCAACGAGGTGCTGCGCTACTGGGCGCCGCTGCACGCGTGGGGCCGCGGCGTCACCCGCGAGGTGAACATCGACGGCACCGTGATCCCCGCCGGTGCGCAGGCGGCGATCCTGTTCGGCGCAGGCAACCGCGACCCGCGGCACTACGACGACCCGGACACCTTCCGCATCGCCCGCAACCCGGTCGATCATCTGTCCTTCGGATACGGCCCGCACGGGTGCGCCGGGCAGGGTCTCGCCCGCCTCGAGGCCCACGCCGTCATCACCGCCCTGGCCACCCATACGCGACGTCTGGTGGCCGCCGACCCGATCCGCGTGCCCAGCAACACCACCCGTTCCATCGACGAACTCGAGATCCTGGAGGCCTTGCCGTCATGAAGATCACCCTCGACCGCCCCCGCTGCGAAGGCCACGGACTGTGCGAAGAAGCCGCACCCGAGCTGATGCACCTCGATGACGACGGCGACCTCGTCCTCGACGTCGACGAGCTTCCCACCGACGACCCCCGCGCGACGGCAGCCGGGGCCGCCGTACGCGTGTGCCCGGTCGCGGCCCTGACGCTCTCGTCATGAGCAGCGAGCCGCGCGAGATGAACCGCATCATGGTCGTCGGCAACGGTATCGCCGGACAGACCGCCTGCGACAGCTTGCGCACCGCCGGATTCGACGGAGACTTGACCATCGTCGGCGACGAACCACATCCCGCGTACTCTCGGCCCGCGCTGTCGAAGGCGCTCCTCGTCGACGGCGGCTCGCACGAGCTCGCGCCGCCCACCCACCGCGCCACCGAACTACTCGGGGTACGCGCCGTCGGTCTCGAGGTCGCCACCCGGCGGGTCCGGCTCGACGACGGCACCGACCTGGGTTACGACGGGCTCGTCATCGCCTCCGGGGCACGGCCACGGCAACTCGGCGCCGGGGCGCTGACCTTGCGCACCGTCGATGATGCGCTGCTGCTCCGAGAGCGGCTCGCGTCGAGTCCGTCGGTGGCGGTCGTCGGCGCCGGCCCACTGGGCATGGAGGTCGCCTCGGCAGCGGTGCAGGCCGGCTGCCCGGTCACCGTCGTCGCCGACACCACACCGATGCGCCCCCAGTTCGGGCCGTACCTGTCGGAGGTGTTCACCGCTGCGGCCCTCGCCGCGGGCGCCGAGATCGTCTACGGCACCGCCACCGGGATCGACGCCACCGGCGTCACCCTCGACGACGGGACCCGTCTCGATGCCGACCTGGTCGTCGCCGCGATCGGCGATGTGCCCAACATCGAATGGCTCACCGACTCCGGTCTGCTCACCGGTGGCCGCCTGGTCGTGGATTCGCGGGGCCGGATCGCGCCGGGCATCGTCGCGGCCGGGGACGTCGCTGCACTCCCGGTCCGTGGGAGTGTCCGCCGGATCCCGTTGTGGAGCAGCGCCATCGAGCAGGCCAAGATCGCCGCGGTCGCGTTGCTGCGCGGCGATGCCGCACCCTCGTTCGACGCCGATCCGTACTTCTGGACCGAGCAGTTCGGGCTCACACTCAAGGCGGTCGGGCACCTGCCCGTCGCCGGCACCCCCGACTTCCTGGTCGGGAGCGAAGCACACGGGCCGGCGTTGATGCACTGGCGCCACCTCGACGATCCCGACGGACCCGGGGTCGCGGTCGCCGTCAACCACCGCATTCCCATCCCGAAACTGCGGCGTGCCGCCGCGACCGGACAGCAGGCCGTCACCGCGACCACTGCCGCGTACAGTCCGTGTGGATGAATCCACCCCCGGGACACAGGGCCGACCCCGACCTGGCGCGACTTGCCTCGATCAACCTCAACCTGCTGGTGCCGCTGTTGGCGTTGCTCGAGGAGGGGTCGGTCACCCGCGCGGCGGCCCGGGTGGGCATGACCCAACCCGCCATGAGTCACGCGTTGAGCCGGATGCGGCGCCTGCTCGGTGATGAGCTGGTGACTCGGCGGGGGAGCGGGCTGGTGCTCACCCCGCGCGCCCTGGAATTGATCGCCCCGTTGCGGGAGGTGCTGCGGCACACCGCGCGGGTGGTGAATTTCCCCGGGTTCGATCCCGCGCGCGACGGCCGGACCATCACGGTGGCGATGACCAGCAGCACTGCGTTCGTGCTCGGCCCCGCCTTGGCGCGGCTGATCGCCGAGCGCGCCCCGAATGCGACGTTGCGGATCCGCAACTTCGTCGAGCCGCAGGCCGGCGACTTCACCGACGACGGCGTGGACGTCGTCCTGTTGTCCGAGGCCTTCACCTCGCCGTATCCGCGTGAGCGGCTCCACGAGAACCGGTGGGTGGTGATCGCCCACCCCGACACCGATCCCGAGGCCTCCGCGCTGGATCTGCTGACCGCGGTGCCGCATGTCGCGTACGACTCGCGGCACCGGGTGCCCCCGTACGCGGCGTTGGACGCCCACGGTGTGCAGTACCGCATCGGCCGGTTGATCTCCGATTTTCTGCTGGTGCCGCATCTGGTGGCGACCGCCGGGGGCGTTGCGGTGCACACCTTCCGTGTCGCTGCCGCGATGGGCGACCGGGCGAACCTGCGGGTCGAGGAGTTCCCCCTGCCGGTGTCGCCGTTGGGTGTGGACATGGTGTGGAATCCGCACCTCGCAGATGTCGAGTTCATCGACTGGTTGCGTGCGATCCTCCTCGACGCGACCGCATTCGGGCCGGGCAGCTCACCGTCGGACGTCAGCGGCGAGTAGATAGCACCACGAGTCGGTCAGTTCGTCGAGGCAGATCTCGCGGGGTGTGTTCCAGCCGACCTCGAAGTAGCGGCGGGACAGATGCTCGAGCTGGCCGAACGCCAGCACGCAGCGGATCCGGCGGCGATCCGTTGTGAAGCGGTTCGCGCGGTTCAGGCCTTCGGTCATCTCGGCGACCGCGCTCTCGAACCACTGTTCGGTCCGCGCGACGACGTCCGGTTCATGGGCAGCCTGATACGACGCGGTGAGATAGGGCTTGATCTCGTCCCACTGGGTGAATTTGCGATCCAGATAGGTGCGGATCTCCGCGCGTGAACCGGACGCGACGACCTCGGTCAACGGGGGGTCGTCGGGAGAGGTCAGGATCGCGTCGGCCTTCGTCAGCAGTGCACTCATCACCTCGGCTTTGGAGGAGAAGTGCAGGTAGAAAGTGGTGCGTGTGGAGCCGGCGGTGGTGGCGATGTCATCGATCGTGGTTGCCGCGTATCCCTTGGTGCCGAACAGGTCGAGCGCCGTGGTCAGGAAGAGCTCGTAGGTCATCTGCTTCTGGGCGGCACGGAGCGACATGGGTCCTGATCCTAGCGGCCTCGCGGTACGCGCACCTGCCGAAAGAGACCATTGAGGCCAGTAACTTCTCCTGATGCAAACTCACTTGACGTGATGTAATCCGAATGGCTACTGTGACAACTACCACGCCGAGCCGATATGCCGTCGATCGAAAGGACACGCCGATGAGTGGCCCCAGCACCTCCGTCGACACCCCCACCACAGCCACCGCCCACACGGTCCTGGGCCCCGTACCCGCCGACCAGCTCGGCGTGACATCGATCCACGAGTCGCTCCTGTCGGTCCTGCCCGGCGCCCAGTACGCCCACGACCTCACCCTCGACCGCGTCGACATCTTCGACACCCTCGAAACGAAGCTGACCGACTTCAAAGCGGCGGGCGGCGGCACCCTCGTCGACGCCACCGGCCAATTCCACGGCCGCGACCTCCCCCTGCTCGAAGCCCTCTCCCGCGCGACCGGCGTCCACATCATCGCGTCCACCGGCCAGGGCCCCGAGTCGATGCTCGGCGGATACTTCCTCACCCCGCAGACCAATCCGCCGACCCCGTGGCCGGCGCAGAAATGGGCCGCGCTCTTCGCCGCCGAAATCAGCGAAGGCATGGTCGTACCGCGCATCGAACGCCGCGGCGCCGCCGGCCTGATCGCCACCGCCGTGACCCGCGCCGGCGCGACCGCCACCGACACCGAACTTCTCCGCGGCGCCGCCCGCGCTGCACTGCAGACCGGCGTCGCGCTCTCGTTCCTGCCCGGCGCCGACCCACTCGGCGAACTCGAGATCGTCCTCGCTGAAGGCCTCGAAGCCGACCGGGTCGTGGTCGGCGGCGTCGATCGACTCGGCTCCGACGGCCTCGCCCAGAAACTCGCCGCCCGCGGCGCCTACGTCACCCTCGATCACGTCGGCACCGAAGGCCACCACGAGGACAACCTCGGCGCCACCGGCTACCTGACCGACACCGCCCGCGTCGCACTCGTCGCCGACCTCGTGGCCGCCGGCCACACCGACCGGATCCTGCTCTCCAGCAGCGCCACCGGAGCTGCCTTCGGGCACCCGGCCACCGACGTCGCCTTCACCCACATCCTCGACAGCTTCGTACCGGCCCTGCGTGCCGCGGCGATCGACGACGCCACCGCCACCGCGATCCTCGTCGCCAACCCCGCCGCCCTGCTCGCGGTCCGCTGAACGTCCCCGGCCCGACTCTCTCGAACACGAGGTGAATCCCATGTCCCACGTCAACACCGTCCTGGGCGCCATCCCCACCGCGGAACTCGGCTTCGTCGCCGTCCACGAGCACATCGGCTACGGCATGCCCGGCTCCGAACTCGACACCCAATGGTGGAAAACACCCGAGCAACGCTACGACGAGACGGTGCCGAAACTACGGACCTTCCACGAGAACACCCTGCCCTACGGCGGCGCCACCTTCGTCGACGCCACCGGCATCTGCAACGGCCGCGACGTCAACTACTACCAATCGCTCTCCGAGAAGACCGGCGTGCACATCGTCGCCTCCACCGGCTTCGTCGGCGGCGACACAGCCCTGCCCTTCTTCGAACGCGCCGACGTCGACTACCTCACCGACCAGTTCATCCACGAAATCACCGTCGGCATCGGCAGCACCGGCGGCAAGGCCGGCATCATCAAAGTCGGTGTGAGCCGCGGCTTCAAGATGAAAGACCTCGACCTGCGCATCTACCGGGCCGCCGCCCGCGCCGCGCTGGCCACCGGGGTACCGATCTTCACCCATCTCGCCGTCGACGTCGAACCGGCCATCGACATCTTCCGGGAAGAAGGACTCCCGCTCGACCGGGTCCTGTTCGGCCACGCCGACGACGGCGTCAGCCAAGGCAAGGTTCGTGACCGCTGGATCGCCGAGCAGGGCGGACGCATCGGCTTCGACACCTTCGGCTACGACCTCGAACTGCCCGACCCACCGTTCTGGGGCCGACCACGCCAAGAGCGCCTCGACCACTTCCTCGGCTACCTACGCGACGGCCTGGTCGACCGGGTCCTCGCCTCCGCCGACGCCAACTGCAGCCCACTGGGCTGGCCCGGAGTCAAGGGCCACACCGTCAACTACCTCTTCGAGACGCTCATCCCCGCCCTGCACGAAGCCGGCATCGACGACGCCACCATCCACCGGATCTTCGTCGAACTCCCCGCCGACTTCCTCGCCGTCACGACCTTCGCGACCACGAACTGAGAAAGAGCACCTCCATGGACGTCCAGAATCTCAACATCGCCATCGTCGGTGCCGGCTACGCCGGCGCCGCCACGGCCAGGGCCCTGATCAACCTCGGCGCACACGTCACCGTCTACGAACAGGCCGCCACCGTCGGTGAGGTCGGCGCCGGCATCGGACTGCGCCCATCCTCGCTCGCCCAGTTCCGGAAGCTCGGCATCCTCGACGACGTCGAACAGGTCACCTCACCCAGCGAATCCTTCGAGATCCTCACCGCCACCGGCAATCTCATCGCCGAAGAGACGTGGCCCGAAACCGAGGAACACGGCACCACCACCCGGTTCGTCCACCGCGCCGACTTCATCGACGTCCTCACCGGTGTCCTGCCCCCCGGGGTGATCCAGCTCGGCCACCGCCTCGACACGATCGTCGACAACGGCACCGACGCCACCCTCACCTTCACCAACGGCAACACCGTCACCGCCGACCTCGTCATCGGCGCCGACGGCATCCGCTCCCGCGTGCGCACCGAACTGTTCAGCACCGCAGAACCCGTCTTCGCCGGCGAACACGCCTACCGCGTCATCGTCGACAACGACAAGACCCACGGCGTGCCACTCGACAGCAAACTACGCATGTACCTCGGCCACGGCACCAAGGTGTACGTGCTGCCGCTGCAACACCGCGGCCAGGTCTCCTACGACGTCACCGCACTCAACGCCGACCCCACCCCTGCCCCGCAGATGACCCGCGACAACCTGCTCGCCACCCTCGACGGCTTCGACGAACGGCTCGTCGCGATCGCCCGCGACCTCGACTGGGACCAGGTCAACATCCGCGCCGTCTACGACATCGACCCCATCGAGCGCTGGCATTCCGACGCCGTCGTCCTCGTCGGCGACGCCGCCCACGCCATGTGCCACCACCAGGGGCAGGGCGCCAATTCGGCCATCCTGGACTCCGGTGCACTCGCCGATGCCCTCGCGACCGCCGACTCGGTCCCCGCCGCGCTCGCCGCCTACCAGACCAAACGCAAACCCATCACCGACGAACTGCAACGCATCTCCCGGCTCGGCTGGTCCGAAGACGAGGTCAACAGCGTCTTCCCCGGTCAGAAACTCGGCGAGATCGCCTCGACGGTCGAGGCCTGAACCATGGCACTGCATCCGACCATCGCCGAGATCCTCGCGAACCTGCCCCACCCGGAAGGCCCCCTCGACCCGGCCGCCATGCGCGCCGGTGACGACGCGCAGGTCCCGCCCCTCGAAGAGCGACTTCCCCTGCACACCGTCGACGACACCATCGCACACACCCCCACCGGGGATGTCCCGATCCGGATCTACACCCCCGCCGACGCCGACACCTACGGTGTGCTCGTCTACTTCCACGGCGGCGCCTTCTTCCTCGGCAGCCTCGAGACCCACGACCACGTGGCGCGATCCCTGGCCCACGAGACCGGACTGAAGGTCATCGCGGTCGACTACCGGCTCGCCCCGGAGAACGCCTTCCCTGCCGGACTCGACGACTGCTACGCGGTGGTCCGGTGGGTCGCCGACCACGGCGACGAACTCGCCTGGGACGAGAACACGCTCGCGATCGCCGGCGACAGCTCCGGCGGCACCTTCGTCGCCGCTGTCGCCGCACTCGCCCACGACGACGGCTTCGAGCGCATCACCCACCAGGTGCTGTACTACCCGTCGCTGGATCTGGACTTCGACGTCGACCGCTATCCGTCGCTGCGTCAGAACGCCGAAGGCTACGGCGTCGAAACCGCCGGATTGAAGGGCTTCAACTCCTTCTACACCGACAGCGGCGCCGACCCCGCCGACCCGCGCGTCTCACCCCTCAAACGCACCGACCTCACCGGGCTGCCTCCGGCACTGATCGTCACCGCGCAGTACGACCCCATGCGCGACGAAGGCGAACACTACGGCGCGCGACTCACCGACGCCGGCGCCGAGGCCACCGTGTCCCGCTACGCCGGCGCCAACCACGGCTTCGTCCAGCACTTCTCGTGGATCCCCGACTACCACCAGGTCTTCGCGGAGACCGCCGCGTTCCTCAGGGGCGACCGGAAGTGAGCCGCCCCGTGGTACCGATCCACCCCATGCAGTCGCCCTGGGGCCGATTCCACCTCTACACCTTCCTCATCGACGCCCCCGAAATGGCGATCGTCGACACCGGCATCGCCTCCTCCCCGGCAGACGGGATCACACCGGCGCTCGAGGCCCTCGGCCGCCGCATCGAAGACGTGAAGTGGATCCTGCTCACGCACGGCCACATCGACCACATGGGCGGCGCGTACGCTCTCTGGGAGATGACCGGCCGCCAGGCGCAGGTCGTCATCGGCGCCGCCGACGCACCGCTGCTGCGCTCACGGCAGGCCCACGTCGACGAGTACCTCACCGGCCGCGGCCGGTACCTCCACGACCCCGAAGGCGCCGCCAAGGTCGCCGCCGCGGGCCACGCGGTGATCTCCGGTGAGATGGAACCCACCATGCAGGTCACCGGCGGCGAGCAGATCCGTCTCGGCGCCGTCGACGGACAGGAGGTGACCGTCTCCGTCCACGCCATCCCCGGCCACACACCCGGCTCCGTCGCCTACGTCCTCGACGGACAAGACGACGTGTTCGTCGGCGACGCCGTACAGGTCCACGGAGCCGCGAACGGCTTCCCAGGCTTCACGGACCCGGCCGCGTACCGGCGCAGCCTCGAATACCTGCGCGACGAGATCCGGCCCCGGCACCTGTATCTGGGCCACCCCTACCGACGGACCGACGGCACCCCGTACGGCGTCGAACTCGACGCCGAGCAGGCCGCCGAGGCGCTCCGCGAAAGCCTCGACATCGAACACCGGGTGGGCACGGCCGCCCACACCTGCCTGTGCGCAGAACTCCACGACACCGATTCGCCGTACTCGCCGTTCACACCGGTGGCCGACGCCCTCGGCTACACCCACGATCCGACCCTCGAACCGTCGCCGTTCTTCACCTCGATGCACGGCTACTCCCTCGAACACCGACACCGCCGGCCCCACCGAGAGGAACAGCGATGACCGACACCACCTGGCACACCATCCAGGCCGGCGAACAGCAGATCGCCGTCACCAAAAACCTGCGGATCCCCATGCGCGACGGCACCGCACTGGTCGCCGACGCCTACCGCGGCGTCGACGAACCCGACGCGGTGACACCCCGGCCCGCGCTCGTCGCGCTGAGCCCCTACGGCAAAGAACTGCAAGCCCTCGCCCTGACGATGCCACCGCAGCGCCGCCCGTCGCCCATGTGGGACGGCTGCATCGAAGCCGGCGACATCGCGCGTGTCGTCGCGAACGACTACGTCCACGTCATCGGCGACCTCCGAGGCTCCGGAGGATCCGAAGGCGAACACATCGGCAACTACAACGCCGGGGGAGTACCCCTCGGGCAGGACGCCTACGACTTCATCGAATGGGTCGCGGCACAACCCTGGTGCGACGGCAACGTCGGCATGATCGGCATCTCCTACTTCGGATCGATGCAGGTCCTCGCCGCCGCCGAACGCCCGCCGTCACTCAAGGCCATCTTCGTCTCCGGCGGGCACTACGACTTCTACGAGACCACCTACCACGGCGGCATCATGTGGCTCATGCCCCGCGCCGCCCGCGAAGGCCGCGGCGGCGACTCGGGCTGGGCATTCACCGACCGCGTCAAATCCCGCATGCTCGAAACCTACTCGGCCGAGGACATCGAGAAACTCGTAGCGGAACGACTACAGGACCCCGACATTCAGTCCTGGCCGAACCTCGTCCACACCCTGCACTACCCGACGAACCACGAAGCCTGGTTCGACATCGTCATGAACGACGTCGACGGACCCTGGTACGAGGAACGCAACCCGGTCAACCTCGCCGAGAACATCGACATCCCCGTCTGGCTGCAGATCGACCAGGGCCGCGGATGGACGATGGACGGCACCATCGAATGCTTCGACCGCATCCCCGCGGCGAACAAGAAGCTCACCATCGGCCCCTACCCGCCCATGCAGTCGCGCCCCTTCATCGAGGAACACGACAAGATGTTCCGCTGGTACGACAAGTGGCTCAAGGGCATCGACAACGGCATCGACACCGAACCCGCCGTCTCCGTCTTCGTCGAAGGCACCCGCGAATACGTCGAAGGCGACGCCTTCCCGCCGAAGCCGGTGGAACATCGAGAGCTGTTCCTCCGGCCGCGGGGCAAACTGTCCTTCGAGCCCGAAGCCATGGGCGTCGAACACGCCGCCCCCGGCGGATTCTTCCAGGCGCCGCTGACGGTGACCGACAAGGTCGAAATCCTCCGCTGGTCGACTTCGGTGTTCGAGGAGCCGACCGAGCTCATGGGAACCGGCGCGTTCCACCTGTACGCCGCAATCGACCAGGACGACACCAACTGGATCATGCGACTGTGGGACGAACGTCCCGGCGGCGCGCGTCAGCTCCTGACCACCGCGTACCTCAAAGCGTCGATGCGTGAACTCGATCTCGAACGTTCGACCCCGGACAGCCCCGTCCACCCGCTGACCCGCAAGGTGCCGGTCGAACCCGGTGTCATCGAGGAATACGTGCTGCGCGTCTACCCGTTCGCCGCCACGATCCTGCCCGGCCACAAGATCGTGGCCGAATTGTCTTGCAACGAACCGTTGTTCGACGACCACAACGCGCTGCTGCCGCCGGACGCGTTCCACGTGCCGGTCGGCCGTCCGGTGACCCACAAGATCTATCGCGACGCCGCGCATCCGTCGCGGCTGGTGCTGCCGTTCAGCGTCGACAGCGCAGGGGAGTAGCGCCACCGAACTCCCGGGCCGGTGTCGCTTGCAGCGACACCGGCCCGCATCATTCCAGCTCGGTGAGCGCCGCCGGTGCCCACCGCGGCCACCGCACCGATCCGATCGGCGCACCCGCCGCGAACCGCGCCACCGGCGCCGGAGTCCCCGAAGCCGTGTCGTACACCGTCGCCTGATCCGCGCGGAGGATCGCCTCGACCACCAGAGGCCACAATCGTCGATACCGCGCCCGGATCTTGTCGTCCGGCACGGAATGTCCACCCGCGGACACCCGGTGCGCCACACGCGCGACCGACATGGCCTCGGGCACCACCATCACATGCAGCACCACCACGAACCCGGCGCGCTGCGCCCGATCGATCAGTTCGAGCTTCGACTCGTGCGAGAACACCGTCTCCGCGATGAACGAGCGCCCCTCGGCGACGAACCGGTCCCGCACCGTCGCCGCCACCTGCGCCGCCTCGTACGACATCTCCTCGGCCCGATCCGGCCACCGCTGCCGCGCGATCACATCCGCATTGACGAACACACTGAGCGGCAGCAGCGGAGCAAGCGACAACTCCACGAACGTCGATTTACCGGCCCCGTTCGGACCGACCACCAGATCCAGACGCCTCATGCGTCGTCGAGCACCCGCGTCGTTCCATCCGGATGCTGCTCGACCAGACGCCCCTCGTCATCGAGCACGACCGTCGTGACACCGCGCCCGGCAAGCACACCGACATAGTCGATATCTGCCAGATGGTCGGCGAGCCGGGTGTCGGTCTCCGCGTTGAACAGGCGCCCCTCGGCATCAGTGAGATCGGCGAGCGGGCGCGACCCGGACAACGCGTCGTGCACTCGGCGCAGCGAGGCGCTCTCGTGGGCGGTCATAGCCCGTCCGATCCGTGCCCAGTATTCGAGTTGCTGACGTCCGGTGCGGTTCTGCCGGCCGCCCTCGGCGATGGCGCTGTCGACGAGTTCGGCGTCGAATCGGGTGACCTTGTCGGTGGACGGAGCCATCACGACCTCCTCGTGTTGCAGTCTGCTACCGATTGTAGCGGGGTGCAACGACGAACGCCCGGCCGGACCCTCACAGGGGATCGGCCGGGCGTCGAGGGGGCCGGTCAGCGAGGAAGGGGACTGTAGAACACCAAGCCGTTGCCCTTGTTGTCGTACACCACCGCGCGACGCTCGTGTGCATCGTCATATGGACCCTTCACGATGCCGCCGCCGGCCTCTTCGATGGCCTTCGCGGCGCCGTCCACGTCGTCGGTCTTGATGCCGACGACAACCTGGCCGTGAATCGGATGGTCCACCGAGGTCGCGAGCGCCAGGGTGACGCCACCACCGTCGAGGGCCGCGAAATGTGTGCCGTCACGGAATTTGAGACCCATGCCCAGGGTGTCGCTATAGAACTTGATCGACTCGTCGAGATCGTCGGTAGAGAGCACGATCATCTTCACTTCATGGCTCAAGATTGCCTCCTCGGACGAAAGTTGCCTCAGCGTAACGCGACCCAAGCCCGATCGGTCAGGGTCGATGGTCACCCGTTGCCGGAACCCTGTCGCGGTTCGCAGCCGTCGGGAAGCGATAGTCCCGCGGTGACCACGAATGGATAGGTACCTTGCCGACCGGTGGGCGTTAGCCCCGGCGGAGACGCCGGCGGAGCCGCACCATTACCAACGGAGCACCGAGCGCTACCTTGCAGCTCAGTTGCGGGCAGTGACCTCAACCTTTGCGCAGGATGCTGCCGATGGTGTCGGCGAGCGGACCGGACTGGCCGATGAGGGCCAGGTCGATGGCGTCGTGGGTGGCATTACGCTTACGAATCGACTTGGCTTGCACCCCGATGAGAAACTCCTTGCTCAAGAGCAGTGCGTCCAGGTCGTCGTACATATCGAGCAAGCGGGTCAACTCGCAGATCGTCAGTTCGACGGTGCCGAGGAGAGGGTCGTTCATGGATGCGCGGTCGAGGCGGTCGCGCAGCTCGGCCACGAGTAGGTCGTCGGCGGGGGTGTCGTCGCGGTGCACGAACTCGAGGGTAGCGATGCCGCGTCCGGAGTGTGTGAGTGCACCCGTGTGGCCGATCGCACGGGGCTTCCGAACGCCTAGAATATGATGCACATCACTACTCCGAGGAGGTGTGCGATGACCACACCTGAGATGCAGGAAATCGATCAAAGCAAACTCGAGCAGACCCTCGGGCAACTGGTCACCGACATGGGTGCCGCGATGAACGGTGCACTGGTCATGATCGGCCTCGACCTGGGTTTCTGGGAAGCGCTCGACGGCAACGGCCCGACGACTTCCGATGCGCTGGCAGAACGCACCGGCGTACGTGAACGCTATGTGCGGGAATGGTTGTCGGCGCAAGCCGCAAGCGGGTACCTCATGCACGACGCGAGCGCCGGCACCTTCACGCTTGCGCCCGAGCAGGCGATGGCGTTCGCTCGCCCGGACAGCCCGGTCTATCTCGCCGGCGGCTACCATCTGGTCAGTGCCGTGTTCAAGGACAGGGAGAAGATCACCGAACGAATACGTCGGGGCGAAGGATTCGGATGGCACGAACATGACACCGAGTTGTTCACCGGAACCGAACAATTCTTCCGTCCGGGCTACCGCACCAATCTCGTCGACGCGTGGCTCCCTGCACTGAATGGCGTCGTCGACACGCTCACGGCGGGCGCAGCGGTGGCCGACATCGGCTGCGGGCACGGCGTATCCACGACGCTCATGGCGCAGGCATTCCCGAACTCGACCGTGCACGGCTTCGACTACCACGACGGATCTATTACTCGAGCACGAGAGCTGGCGGCCGAGCAGGGGATCGAGAACGTGGACTTCGTCGTTGCGTCGGCGGCGGACTATCCGGGTCGCGACTACGCTCTGGTGTGTTACTTCGATTGTCTGCACGACATGGGCGACCCGGTCGGTGCACTGAAACACGCACGCGACACGATGGCCGACGACGGCACGGTGATGCTCGTCGAACCGTATGCGCACGACGATCTCGCCGAGAATCTCAATCCGGTGGGGCGGATGTACTATGCGGCCTCGACGGTGCTGTGCACGCCGTCGTCACTCGATCAGCCGGTCGCGCTCGGTCTCGGTGCGCAGGCAGGTGAACAGCGACTCGCCACGGTCGCGGCCGAGGCCGGATTCGGTAGCTTCCGTCGCGCGACAGAAACGCCGTTCAACTTGGTTCTGGAGGCGAAGGTCTGAGCCGGATTACGTCACAGTGACGTTTTGGGCTTGCGGGGCCGTGTTGCCGGGGGAGCGGGTGCCGAGCGTGTTCGGGCCCAGAAATGGCGACGATCGTGTACGCGACCATGAAGAGAGCTGCCGGAGAAATATGACGCCGGTCGTCCGGTCTCCATAGGAGACGAAGTTCCACAGGTAGAGCGGGTGGGTCGTGACGGCCGCGGCGACCAAAACCAGGCAAACCAGAATTAGTAGCGCGATGGGTAAAACGTCACAGTGACGTTTTCATGGGAGTCGGCCGGTGTGTGGGGGCGGGTCGAGATACCGGTCAAGGTTGATCAATCCGAGGCGGACGACGGCGCCGACGGCACCGGTGGGACGGCAGGTCGGACGTTCGCCGACGCAGGCGGCCGGATCGCCATGAGTCCGGTGCTGGTGAAACGTCGGGGCATCGGCGGTGACGCCACGGCGGGTCGACACACCGCGCGAAGCGTGCGTCGGCAGTCGATGTGCGGGACAGTCGCCGGCCGTCGTAAAACCCCAGGTGAACCCGCATGCCAAATTTGCCGATAATCTACATTATGTCAAGTAATGGAAATCTGGGCCTACCCGACCACTGTTCGGGGCGGGTCCCGGCGTGGCGCGCAAGTATGACGAACCATGCCGTGGCGCGTCGCGGTGCCGACCGTGCGGTGAGACCCTCCCGCTGTCGCCACCCCCTTTCGGGGCGCTGTCGCAGGCCTGCCCGCATCGAAGCCTGCAGACGCGGCCGCCTCAACATCGGCGTGCAGCCGAATGGATCGCCCGGCGCATATGGTTGTCGCGCGTCATCGACTCATCGACTCATCGACTCATCGACACGTCGACGATCAGGCACGCCGACCGCATGGCCCCGGTGTGGCGAATCAGGTAGGCCCGCCCCCACCCCAAGGCGCCCTGCCCCACTCGGGTTGATCTTGATGGATAATCACCATTATCCATGAAATGGATTGAGCGACAACAACTATAGAAGGTGCTTCCGTCCTATCGACCTCGAGAGGCTGCACATGCCCGATTCGAACGGCGTCGCACCGGAGTGGTTCGTCCCCCGCGCACCGCGGGGTCTGGTCGCTCGCTGACGCTGTATCCGAGCGTCCATGCCTCGGCCTGCTGCGCAGCCCTGCTCGTGCGACGCACCACGAGATGAGGACGAGTACGAAGGACTGCGCACACGCGTGCCCGACGCACCGCTCCCCTCCCCCTGCCCGGAACGACGATCCGCGATCTTTTCCGGTGTCGGCGGCTCAGGCCATCAGCCGTGCGGCAATGCTTCGGTACTGTGCAGCGCAAGTTTGATTACCGTGCGTTTCCTATTCGAGGAAGGCTTCCGATGACTGCTGCCGTGTGGCTGACTCCCGGACAGTTGTCCGAACGCTCCGGCGTTGCGGTGTCGACGTTGCACTACTACGAATCCCGCGGGCTGATCGACAGCCGTCGTACGTCCGGCAATCAGCGACGCTACCGGCGCGACACATTACGTCGAGTGGCGTTCATCCGGATCGCGCAGGGCGTGGGGGTGTCGCTGGAGGACATCAAGAACGCCCTCGATTCGCTGCCCGACAGTCGGGTGCCGACCGCGGAGGATTGGGCGCGTCTGTCGCTGATGTGGCACGACGAGTTGACCCGCCGCATCGAGGCGTTGACCGAGTTGCGTGACGATTTCTCGGGATGCATCGGGTGTGGGTGTCTGAGCCTGAAGAGTTGTCCGTTGGCGAACCCCGGCGACGTGCTCGCGAAGGAGGGTCCGGGCCCTCGTCGGCTTCCGGTGCGGGGCGACTGAGTCGCCCGAAGGTACCGCACGAGAATCCGCACCGGCCCGCGCGTCATCCTCCGGGACTTTCCTCCGCCTACACGGGTTTCTGCAGGTCGTGAGGCCACGGAAAGCCGTGCACGTGGAGGAAGGCTGTCAACGGCACCTGAAAACTGACCCCTTTCCGGCAACCGAAAATTGACCCCTCGAGTCATGCGACAGCCACTACCCCTCTGCAGCACGGCCAGTAGGCGTGCGACCCAGATCGCGGCCCCTGAGCCGGTAACTATCACCCTTGAGCGAGACCACGTCGGCATGGTGGACCAGACGATCGATCATCGCCGCGGCGACGACCTCATCGCCGAACACCTCACCCCACCGGCCGAACGGCTTGTTCGAAGTGATGATCAAACTGGCCCGCTCGTAACGACTGGATACCAACTGGAAGAACAGGTTCGCCGCCTCGGCCTCGAACGGGATATAGCCGACCTCGTCGACGACCAGCAACGGATAACGGCCGAGCTTGATCAACTCGGCTTCCAAC